>CAYJUT010000006.1:0-12958 GCA_964373415.1 uncultured archaeon
AGGATGAAGTAGCATGAAATCAAAGTACCCTTTCACGATTTTAACATTAGTTATCATACTTATATTTTGGTATATTTTATCATTTTACCAAATAATAAACCCATTATTCTTGTCCTCTCCTCAGGCAGTATTTACAGCATTAATAGAACTTCTAGTAGCAGGCGAAATAATACATGACGCTATTGCGACAATATTCAGAACATTTATAGGCTTTATATTTGGTGTACTCATTGGTGTACCACTCGGTATTTTTATGGGTTATTATAGGAAGATTTATAATTCGATGGAATTTATAGTAGATTTTTTTAGGAGCATTCCAGCAACCGCTCTGTTCCCATTATTTTTGTTGTTCTTCGGCATAGGTGACGAAGCTAAAATTGCTATTGTGGTGTTCGCATCTTCCTTGATAATTTTAGTGAATACTACGTATGGCGTTCGGCACCGTAGCAAAATAAGAACGATGGCTGCAAAAGCGATGGGGATAAAAAGATTTCAATTATTCAGAAAAATTATTTTACCAGAATCTATGCCACATATATTCGCAGGTCTTCGGGTCGCTATATCCATATCATTAATTATTGTTATCGTTACAGAAATGTTTATAGGAACTAATGTAGGATTAGGCTATCGCATCATTAATGCCCAACTTCTCTATCGTGTACCTGAAGTATACGCATCAATTATTTTAGCTGGGATTATAGGTTATTTGTTAAATCATTTTGTTCTATTTATCGAATTCAAGAAGATTCATTGGAGCGGCAAGTAAGATTTATAAGTCTTACCCAATAACTAAAGGTGAAAGACAGGTTCGCTAAACACGACACAATAAAACCGACCTGATATTTCTGCGATTAGTGATTGATATGGGACTGCGACCAGCGAAATGCTACAGGGGACACCAGCGTCCGTATACTAGGCAGAGCACACGCGTGCCCAAGAAGGGCTACGTGAAGGGAGTGCCGAAGCCGAAGATAACTGAATTTGAGCTCGGCACCAAGGGCGATTATGACAGCGTAGTTTTCCTGATAGCAGAAAGAGACGTGCAGATTCGCCATAACGCACTGGAAGCAGCGCGCGTTTACGCTGTGCAGACAATGGAGAAAGGAATGGGAAAATCTCCGAAATTCTTTTTCAAGGTCCGGGTATATCCTTACCAGGTTTTGCGGGAAAATGCCATGGCAACAGGCGCAGGCGCTGACAGGTTCCAGACAGGCATGCGACAGTCGTTCGGCAACCCGATCGGCACAGCCGCAATCGTGCACTCGGGCCAGAAGATAATGGAGATTCAGGTGAACAAGGATTTCGTGCGGCTGGCTAAAAAGGCTTTCAAGAAGGCTGCATACAAGTTGCCGACGCCTTGCAGGATTATAGTGGAAGCGAAGGCAAAAGCAAAAATTACTGCGACGCCTGTGGTGAAGGCTGCTGCTGCGGCTTAAAAGTCTTCTGTTTTTTCTTTCAGCAGGCAATAAATAACCCGATAATAACTATAGTTCTACAAGGAATGGAACAGGGTATTATTTCCTTGTGAACTATATGTGAAACAAGTTGTATTGTAATATGTCCAGATTATTTACTTGTTTCACTATAGCTATTGCAATCCTAGCTCTTGGCGAGTATATTGTCATGATTTTCACTATATACCAAATGTTTTTAAACGCTTCAAAGATAGGCTTTTGCAATGTCGGTAAATTATAGCGCCCCTGGCAAGCTCTTCATCAGCGGCGAATGGGCTATTCTGGAAGTAGGAAATAAAGGACTTGTCGCTGCCGTCAACAACAGGGTGCGCGTTTCTATTGAAGCTGCCAAAGAAATCAGCGTAACGGCCGAGGAATTCGGTATACACAACGCAAAAGCCGCATACGGAAGTGGCAAAGTATTGTTTCACGGCATCGATGAAAAGCAAAAGGAAACACTGAAGCTTATCGGCGAAGCACTATCAGTTTCGCTTAGATATTTGGAAGAGCACAAAACAGACCCCAGGACTTTCCACTTGGTAACTAACAGCAAGGATACGCAGTTTGAAGTTAACGGCCAACTGAAGAAAGTCGGTTTTGGCTCGTCAGCGGCTGTTGTAGTAGCTACAATAACAGCAGTTCTTGATTTTCACGGCCACAAAGCAACAAAGGACGAGATATACAAGCTCTCGACTATCGCACACTACTATGCCCAGGGCAAGGTAGGTAGCGCTTTTGACGTTGCTGCTTCGACTTATGGTGGTCTTTTTGTATACAGCCGCTTCGACCCCGAATGGCTTACAAAAAAAGTAGAAGCTGGTGCTCTATCTGAGATAGTAAAGGAAAAATGGCCAAGTCTTGTGATAGAAGAATTGGATATATCTAAAGATTTTCATCTCTTAGTAGGTTGGACAGGTGATTCGTCGTCAACAAGTGCGATGATAAAGCAGATGAATGAATTCAAGGCGAAAAATAAGGAAGAGTATTTCCGTCTTTATAATAGAATAGCCGGAATAGCAAAAAATGCTATCGAGTCTTTCAAGTCAAAGAAGTATAATGATTTTTATCTGTATCTTATTGAGAACGAGGACGCCCTTAGCAAGCTGGGCGAAGCAAGTGGTGTGAACATTGAAACATCTCAATTGAAGAAGCTGGCAGATATAGCCGCTGATTATGGAGCTGCAGGAAAGCTTAGCGGAGCTGGTGGTGGTGATTGTGGTATTGCCATATGTTTTGACGAAGTCACAGCCAATAATGTTATTTCAGCATGGCAAGACGGCGGTCTAATACCTCTTGATGTCACCATAGACAGAGACGGCGTTAGGAAAGAGTAATTCAGTTTTTATTCTTTCCGCATAATTCTATGGCATGGAACAAGTCGTATTAGTTGACAATGAGGATAACAACCTTGGTTTAAAGGAAAAAATAGAAACTCACAAGTTGCCAGTGCCTTTGCATAGGGCAATTTCCATTATTGTACTGAACAACACGGGTCAGATGCTTATAACAAAACGCGCTTCGACAAAGAATACGTGGCCAGATTTCTGGTCAAACGCGTGCTGTTCTCATCCTCGCCAAGGTGAAACTCCGGAGGCGGCAGCAAAACGCCGTCTAAAAGAAGAACTTGGTTTTACAACCGATCTTGAATTTCTGTTCAAATTTGTCTACGAAGTGAAGTTCAATGACGAATGGGGCGAGCACGAACTGGATCATGTTTTTCTTGGCTATTACGATGGGCCTGTTGATGTCACGCCAGAAGAAATAAGTGAATACAAATTCGTTGATATTGACGAGCTAAAGCACGACATGGAGAAACATCCGGAAAAATATACTCCATGGTTCAAGCTCATGTTCAAGCGTGTAATGTACCACATAGGAAGGGTCTAGAAATAACGATACTATTCAGACCTTTTCATTATTGTTGTGAGGTAGCCAACTACCCTGTTCCTCATTCTCTTATTCTCTATGATGCCAAGGCCCTTCACGACTTCCTTGTTCTTTTCAAAGTCACGGCCAAGCTTGTCGCTATAAGCACCCTTTATCTGGAATGCCGCTTTCTTGATATCCTTTGTTCGTACGTTTCCCATTAAAATCCCTTTTTACCAAAGCTAACGTAAGGTTCGGGTCTTTTACCGTTCTTAAAAAATACACCAAACCTGACCTGTTCTTTTACTTCAAGAACACTTTAATACCTTCCTTAAGTCAATTTTAGCTATGAAAGCATTAATGGCAAAATCACCTATCGGCATGTTTGCATTCTCCGAAAATGGTCAGTTGCTTTACTACAAGCTATGGCAAAAGGGCAATGCCATAGATAATTTTCTATCTAGGCAGATTGATAATGATTTTACTTCTAATTTGTCAGGTTACCAAATAGTCGAGAATGATAGTGCATATTCAATGTTGCGCAAAAATATCAGGGAATACGCCAATAGCCTTGGTTTTGTGAAAAATGACACAGAGCTCAATGAATTTTTATCATCATTTTCCGTTGCCCTTTCAAAGAGACGCTTGCAGGGATTCATAGGACGCGACCGGCTGATTGTTCAGGCAGTGAGGACGCTGGACGATTTGACGAGGTCGATAAACGTATTCATGGAGCGACTATACGAATGGTATTCGCTCCACTATCCGGAAATGAAGAACGTAAACATAGTAGATTTGATAGCAAAGCACGGCCGCAGGGATAATGTCCCTGGATTTCGCGCAAGTGTCGGTGTTGACTTGGAAGAGGACGATGAAAAGGCATTGAAGGATTATGCCGAGACGATAAGAAGCCTCGAGAAACAGAAAAAAGATTTGGAAAAATACGTTACAACAGCTGTGACGTCAGTAGCACCTAATTTTTCCTCTTTGATAGACCCAGTTCTTGCCGCACGCTTGTTGGCCGCGGCAGGCTCTCTAGAAAAATTAGCACGTATGCCAGCTTCTACCATCCAGTTGTTGGGTGCTGAGAAGGCTTTGTTCCGTCATCTCAAGCAAAAAGGCAAGAGCCCAAAATACGGCCTGATATACAATTCACAACTGATACAAAACGCTTCAAATGAACATAAGGGAAAAGTAGCTAGAATATTATCTTCAAAATTGATGCTAGCAGCGCGTATTGATTATTTTTCCGGCAGGAATGAGTCGCAGAAAATGAAGAAAGAAATGATGGACGACATAGAAAAGGTGAAACAATGAAAGAAATTTTTAGCGGAATATTCAGGGACGGCAATGGATTATACACAAAAAACCTAATTCCAGGTAAAAAAGTTTACGGCGAGAAACTTGTCGGAGACAAGCGCGAATGGGACCCGACTAGAAGCAAGTTGGGCGCGGCTATAATGAATAGGCTTGAGGAGATGCCGATAAAGGCCGGTTCTTTTGTGCTTTATCTTGGCGCTTCTACAGGGACCACCATTTCCCACGTCAGTGATATAGTAGGAAAAGAAGGTTTCATTTACGGTATCGAATTCGCGGAACGTGTTCTCCGGTCTCTCATTGATCTGTCAAATGAGAGAAAAAACGTAGCAGCTCTACTTGGCGACGCACGTAAGCCGCAGGAATACAGATGGATTGAGGAATGCGATCTGGTATTTTGCGACGTTGCAGATCCTCAGGAAACCGAAATAGCTCTGCGCAACTGCGAGTTCCTGAAGAAGGACGGACGTCTGATGATAGCAATAAAATCCCAGAGCATCGACGTTACAAAAGCTCCTAGGGAAATATACGAGCAGGAAAAGAACAAAGTCGAGAAAGCCGGCCTGAAGGTTTTGCAACTCATCAATCTAGAGCCTTACGAGGATAAGCATTGTATGATAGTCGCGAGGAAAAATTAGAATCTACTCTTTTGAATTTTTAATTAAAATCTCTTTAAACTTGTCCCAGTGTTCTGCTGATATAGTTGCGCCAGCGGCAGCTTCATGACCTCCACCACTTCCTCCAACTATTTTTGCCGCATGTTGCATCGCTCTTCCTGCGTTTATATTCTTGGCCTGGTTTCTTGATGAAATTTTCATTCGACTGCCTTTTTTCTCGTATATTACAACAAGATTTTTCTTGAAGTTCTCGCTTATTTTCGTTGACAGGGCCGAAGCGAGATTGAATTTTGATTTTATGTTGTAGAAAACTATGTTGCCAACCTTCTCTGAATTTTCATCTGCATCTGACACAAGCGAGGCCATTTCATGTTTTATGGTACTGTAGGATTCTTTCATTTTCTCGGCATTTTTTGTCTTTTCAAACTCATCGAATACTGCGCTTTCAAATATACCTACCACCTGTTCGCATGAAAGGACGTTAGTTGCACGCGTCGACGATATCATGTCAGCTATCCTTCCAAGCCGAGTCTCATAAAGGGGTTCTTCAAGACCGTATTTCTCCTTGACAAGTTTCACCATGTCCTTGGAATCATTTAGGTTGTAGTCTGAAACCATTCCTACACCAGCGATCCAAAGCCAATCAGACATATCAATTATCTTTGAGCATATTTTGTAAACACAATAGGATGTCGATTTGTATGTATCGTGTTGCTCCATCCTAGGGTTATAATGAACAACATTGTCTCTTGTCATGTTCTTGAAAACCTGGTGATGATCTATAATAAGAATGTCGCATATACCGCCCAGTTTCTTGAGTATATTCTGCTGCTGGTCGGCTGCTATGTCAAGAAATATTATTTTGTCAGGAACGCCTGTCTGCACGCGCTGTATTATGTTCTTGTCCATCGGCATTGGCTGGGATATTATGTAGGGTTTCTTCTTGTCTGCCTTTTCAAGGAACTTGTTTAACAGAGCGCATGAACATATGCCGTCGCCGTCGTTGTTGAATATTACAACTATCTCGTCTTTCTCTTTTATGTTATTTAGAAAATCAATCGCTTTTTTCATAATTACCAAGACCAAAACCTGAGTTCATTAGGCTAGGTTTAGAAAAGAATGTTTATATAGCAATACAATGAACAGAGCGTAATGTTATAGTTTCATTGTTTGCTATATATGAAATCATAAGTTATATAAAATCTGTTTTATGATTTCAATATAAATGAAGTAAAGGGCTAACACGAAAACGTTGGATATGATAGTCGGCTCAGTACAATATAGGGAAATAATTTAATTGTTTTGATATTACTTCTCATGTATATTCTTTTCAAGTGCCTCTATCTTGAAATTTACGATTTCTTCTTCAAGCTGTGCCTTTCCTGTCGGGTTGCTCACCGAGCCAAAATGAATTTCCTTCGCGCCCACTTTATGTTTTATTTCTTTCTCATAGTCCTTCATGATATTGCTGTCAATGTAAAGTATTATCCTGTCATGTACATTCAGATTGTATTTCTTTCTTTCTGACTGTATCTCTCTTAGAAGTTCTCTTAGCAAGCCCTCTACCTTCAATATATTTTTGCTCACGTACAAAGTACCCTTGGAAAATTGCTTTGAATACCCGTCAGTCTTGCCCATCGAGACGTTCTTGGCATTTGTCATGCCCTTCAGGACATTCTCGAATGTTATCAAGGCACTCTTCACAATTTCATCATCACTTTCCACGTAAACGCTTTCAACCGGCCATCGTATTTTCAC
This sequence comes from uncultured archaeon, assembly GCA_964373415.1. Taxonomy (GTDB): domain Archaea; phylum Aenigmatarchaeota; class Aenigmatarchaeia; order GW2011-AR5; family GW2011-AR5; genus GW2011-AR5. Next base: position 7,013 of record CAYJUT010000006.1, read on the forward strand.
GTTGTTTTCTTTGCGCACAGAATTTGACATCTCTGTCAACTCCTTTACAAATTCCATTTCCTTCTCTATTTGTGGACTGATCAGTTTTTTCATGGATTTTGGCCATTTGCACAGGTGCACGCTTTCTTCCTTTTTGTTGAGAAGTTTGTGTGCATGTTCGGCAAAAAACGGACACAGCGGCGCCATGAGCGTAGACGTTATCTTTGCGACTTCATTCAGTGTATACAAGGCTGATGCCTTGTCATCGCCGTTGTAGGTTGGCCATGCTCTGTCACGAACCATCTTTATGTAAATCCTGGAGAAGTCATTAATTATGAAATTTGTCAAGGCATTGGCAGCTTTGTGTACGTTATAAGATTTGAATTGCTTTGTGACTTCTTCTATCGTATTGTTCAATCGTGAAAGAATCCACGCGTCTTCCGGCTCAAGCTTCTTCACCTTTTTCGCTTTCGGCGCATACGTATTTACATAATTGTAAGTGTTTTCCAGGACAACAAATGATTTTGCTATCCCTTCAACATCTATCCATTTGAAATAGAAATCATCCCATGGTGCTGATGAAAGCAAGTAAAGCCGCAATACGTCTCTTCCATATTTGTTTATGACTTCTTCCGGCGTCACTATGTTACCTTTGCTCTTTGACATCTTTGTTCCGTGCGCGTCGAGAACAAAACCGTGGAATAATATATTCTTGAACGGAGCTTTGCCGAATGTTATAACGCTTGTTATTAGTTGCGAGTTCCACCAGCCCCTTATCTGGTCAGGACCTTCTATGTTCAGGTCAGCTGGCCACATCTTCTCGAATAATTCCTTATTTTTTGGATACTCAAGGGACGCCCAACTGGCAAGACCAGAATCAAACCAGACATCAAGAACATCGTGGATCCGCCTCATGCCCAATCCGCATTTGCATGTAAGCTTGATCTCATCTATGTAAGGCCTGTGTAGATCTTTTGGTTTTGTTGACAGTTCGTCAGCCGAGCCTATTACTTTTATCTCGCCGCATTCGCATGTCCATATGGGAAGCGGTATACCCCAATAGCGCTGCCGTGATACTGGCCAATCTCCCAAGCTTTTCAGCCAGTTCTCGAATCTTTGTCCTGCCCATTCAGGGTACCAGTTTACCTTTTTATTTTCCTTTAGGAGCTCGTTTCTAATTGCGGTCACCTTGAAGAACCATTGAGTCACAGCCATTTCAAGTAGCGGCGAGTTGCAGCGCCAGCACAGCGGATAGTCGTGTGTTATTCTCTCTTCATGAAGAAGCATGTTGCGTTCTTTGAGCATGCCTATTATTTCCTTGTCAGTCTCTTTCACGTACTTGCCTGCTACAGGTCCGCACTCCTCATTGAATGTCCCGTTAAGTTTTACAGGTGATATTATTGTAAGGCCGTTTTCTATACCGACCTTATAGTCTTCCTGCCCATGGCCTGGCGCGGTATGAACAAGTCCCGTTCCTGTTTCCAGTTCGACATATTGTTCCGACAGGACTACGTGATGTTTTACCGGTTCCAGAAATTTGAATATATCCTTTAACGGATGTTCATATTCTAAGCCGTCAAGTTTTTTGCCCTTCATGTTCGCAACTATCTTATAACTCGTCATGCCAGACCTTTTCATTACATCCTCTAGCAGCTGCTTGGCAACAATCAGGTTCTCGCCGTTGACATTAATTTTCACATAGTCCGCAGAGGGCTTTGCCATTATACCTGTGTTGGAGGGAAGCGTCCACGGCGTTGTTGTCCATATCAAAAGGAACGTGTTTTTTTCTTTTGTCGGGAATTTAACATACACAGACGGGTCGCTCACCTTTGTATACTCTATTTCATTATAAGCCACTGCCGTCGCGCAATGCGGGCAAACATGAACCGGATAGAAACCTTGGTAGAGCAAGCCCTTTTCAAATGCTATCTTGAATGCCGCCCATGCGCCCTCTATGTATTCGTTTGTAAGCGTCAGGTAAGGGTTTGACCAGTCCATCCATACACCAAGGTCAGCAAACTGCCTGTTCATGACGTCTATGTATTTTGTAGCGAATTTTCTGCACTCATGTATGAATTTTTCTATGCCCAGCCTCTCGATGTCGCTTTTCGATTTCATCTGGAATTCTTTCTCGACCTTGTTTTCTATAGGCAGTCCGTGCGTGTCGTAGCCTGGCTGATCCCATACATTGAAACCCGTCATCCGCCAGAAGCGTATGCACGTGTCCTTGAGTATTTTGTTCCACGCAGTTCCCATGTGTATGTTACCAGTCGCGTAAGGCGGGCCATCCAAGAAATAGAATTTCTTGCCTTTCTTGCCGAGCTTGCTATAAATGTTATGACTTTCCCAGAAACGTTTTATTTCTTCTTCCTGATTCTTGTTCATAAAGACACTTTCTTGTTCATAAAGACACTTTATAACCGATGCATAAAAAGGCTTTTAGGATTCGCATGCGGTATATCTGCGGATTTTTTGAGTCGTTTCCATACCTGCATAGCATATGCCATCTCTGTTAGGTGAAACAGGAAATTCTCTGCCGCCCACGCATATGTAAATTGTCCTTGATGTCGGATCAGGATCCCTGTCGTTGGCTAAATGAAACATGCCTAATTCACTTCCTCCTGATCCAATAACTTTGCGCATCCTTCCTGAATACGGTTCTGACGATCCTGGCATTTTCATCCCTTCATTTCACATAGGTTTGTACCCGCCAGTTTTACCAAGAAGAGCAGGTAGAACTATAGCCAATCAAAATACAATCCCGATAATAATGTTAGAATTTACATTATTCAGTATCTGCATCATTTTTCTTTGATGGCAGAACTTATAAGCTTTTTAGACACCAAGAATTCATGGAATGCGAGCTATGCGGCCGTAATGCACAACTGGCAAGGGTGGAGATAGAGGGAAGCATTTTGTCCGTGTGCGGTTCATGCGCACAGCTTGGCAGACGATTGGAAGTAACTGCTGAGATACGCGAGAAAAAACCGCCCAGCTTGGATACGTCTTCCATAGATCCTAATTTTTCTAAAAGGATAAGGGATGCTCGTAGCAAGTCCGGGCTTAGCATAGAACAACTTGGAAAAAAGATAAACGAGAAAACCGCAGTATTGGAACGTGTTGAAAGGGGCATGAGACCGACTGACGACTTGGCAAAAAAGCTCGAAAAAACGCTAAAGATAAAACTTCTTGGTTTTGAGGAGTAATAACATACCCACTTCTTTATTAAATATTCTTACTTTAAAGTAAATTGAAGCGTGGAAGCACTTTTGAGATGGCAGCTATAGTGTAGACGTTTTTTCAAACGAAAAGATGGCAAAACTTGGTTAGCATATGGGCCTGTGGAGCCTCTGGGCCGGGTAATTGTCTTGGTTTTCACGACAATCCGGAGTCAAATCCCGGTAGCTGCCCTCTTTTTACTTTTATAAAATCTTTTCCAGATACCACAAAACTTTCCCATTCTTGAATTCGTCTTCTTTATCTTTATTTTCTATAGTGGAAGACATTAGTTTTCATACAACTTAATGTCTTCCGCATATAGCACTGACACTATAATATGTCTGAGAATTTATGTCAGATGCTATATATGCACGAATTTGTTTTGTGTGTAGAATTCAATACCCTTTTTATTATGTTTATTGCAAAAAGTGTGGTACTTTCTGCAGCTTTTATCACGAAGGAAATTTTCACAACTTGTCAAAAGCTGTTTGGCTATGCCATGGCCTATATAGTCTAAATCAATGTAAAGTCTTAATAGCTCTGCCTCACCTGCTTGATTTTCTTCTGTAACATGGCAAAACCCTATTACTTTCCCGTTTAGGTCGGCCACTGCAAAGAAGTCAATAGATTTTTCAACACGGTTTAGAGAAAAATTTAGACTGCTATCTGAATAGTATTCGTCTACAAGTTTCTTCAGAGCTTCTTTAGGCAAATAGCTATATGCAAAGAGCCAGCCCTTAAGAGCAATTTCATGAACTCTCTGAAAATCCTTCTTTTCTATCTGTCTTATTAAAAAATTCATTATTCCGTTCTCTTAATGACATGCCAGCCGAATTCTGTTTTTACTGGTTGTGACATCTGGCCTTTATTCAAAGCAAAAGCTGCCTTCTCGAACGGCTTTGCCATCTGGCCGCGGCCGAATGAGCCAAGGTCGCCGCCCTTCTTGCGCGAGGGGCATATGGATTTCATCTCGGCAAGCACTGAAAATTTCGCGCCGTCAATTAAGTCTTCGTATACCTCTTTTGCTTCCTGCTCTGTCTTGACAAGTATATGCGAGCATCGTATCTGGTTTGACATGATTTGTCTATAAATGATGCGTATTTAAAAATGATAATTATACCATCTGCTATGAGGCCAATAGGCATTATAGGCGAACAGGATTCAATAGTTTTGTGCAGAATCATAGAGGATCAAGTGAAATAGGAACTTCTTACGGCTTGCCATCATCGCCAGTTTTTTTCCCAGATTTTGGGGGACGTGATGTAAGATTCATTTATAGGCACGGATTGCCTAGTTCACAAGATAGATTTCCTCCACAATTTGTAAATTATGCAGCCAATGTGGAAGCTTTGCATAGAGAAGGCTGTGAAAAAATGCTCGTAACAACAGCTGTCGGCGAATTATTGTTGCCTGAAAACGTTGGCAAGATTGCAATTCCTCACCAGCTCATCAACTATACAGAAGGCAGGAGAAGAACTCTTTATGAAGACAGAATAGTTCATGTGGAATTTGCAGACCCTTATTGCAGTAGCCTCAGAGAAATGTTAATAGAAAAAGGACATGAAATGGATCTTGCTATGATTGATGATGGTATCATTGCTGTCGTAAGTGGTAATCATTTTTCTACAAGAGCTGAGCATAGCAGATTCAAAAGGGATGGATGCACGCTTGTTGGAATGACACAATATCCTGAAGCTGTCTTCGCCCGTGAACTTGAAATGTGCTACGCTGCTATAGCTATAATCACTGATTATGCAGTGAGTCTTGAAGACCCGTCTGGCACGAGAGAAACCACCCATGAAGAAGTCGTCGAAAAATTTGTGGCAAATATAGGAAATGTTACGCACCTTCTCGAGGAACTTTTACCAAAGATACCAGACGAGTTGGGTTGTTCTTGTTCTACAGCTCTTTCAAGGGCTGTTCACTGAGTGTCCTCAATGAGATGTTGCTTGATATGCCAATAGAATAGATTATCTTTTGGAACTTCTTCTTCCCATTCGGATTTTGCTTCGTCCCTGCCTTCTTCGGTTTTGCTGAATCTTTTACTGGTTATTTCGTTTTCGCCTCTTGCCTCCTCAGCGCAGGCTTCAGATAATAAGACTGGTGACCATGAATTATTCCTGAGCCTTGCAAATAATTATCAGAATCAAAAAGAGAAGTCTCATGACAGTAAAGACATCTTCCGTTTATGACCCTGTTATTATTTATTCCATAAACAAGCTTGTGTTCGCAAGGTTCTCTATCAACAAAATTTTTTATCAACATTTTTTATCTTCTTCCTTTTTATCAGTAATGCTTATAAAGCAAAATCCTAAAGTAATCATTATAATTCCATTAAGAAATAAAAAAACTCCTGAATTATACTGTTCTGTCACGCTGGAAATTTTTCAGGTGTATATACTTCTGCTGAATTGAAGAAAGCTGTTCAAATAGGATGTAACTTTACTGTAAAGGAAGGATACACATTCAGTTCTGCATTTATTTTCAATGACTATGTTGATAAATTCTACAAAATGAAGAAGGAAGGAGATGCTATCACCAAATCCATATCTAAATTATTATTGAATGGTTTGTATGGAAAATTTGCACAAAGAAGAGACAGGGCAGTTTGCCCTGCTGTCAAAGCCTGTGTAAAGAGTGTAACTAAGGTTTGATTTGATGCAGGCTGTGTATTCCATGTCACATCATATTCAGAGTGTCCCACATAAACTTTAAATGGCTTGATGTTTCTATGATTGTTGTGATAAA
>CAYJUT010000006.1:13058-15119 GCA_964373415.1 uncultured archaeon
GAGTGTCCCACATAAACTTTAAATGGCTTGATGTTTCTATGATTGTTGTGATAAAAATGGAGCGTAAGACTGGTGGATTAGTTCACAACGGCAAGAAGGAAAAAGGACTTATCTAGTAGTGGCTCCGTTGTTTTTTCTGTAGTTGTTGACAAGAAAGGTCGTATATCAATACCTGCCGACGTTAGGAAAACGCTTGGCATCAATATTTACAACAAGTTAGATTTGCGTCTGCTTGTTTCTGAAGGAAAAATCATCATAAAGAGAGGATAATAAAATGGACTATAAGGCTTACTTGGAAAAACAAGAAAGACTGGATCGTTTGGAAATTGCGGTAAAATCATTAGGAAATGAGTACGCGGAATATAAGAGCAGATTTATTGAATTATTAAATCAGTTCAGGGAAGTATATGATATGGATCTTATTGAGTCCGGAGAATATCCAACATTCTAGTGATTGTTATGACGAAATTCCAACCACCCCGCGGCACGAGAGACCTGTTCCCACAGGAAATGATGAAAATGCAATTCATAATGGATACTGCGCGCGCCGTTTTCGAGAGATGGGGATTCGATCCGCTTGACACGCCTGCCTTCGAGGATTTCGAATTATTAACGGCGAAGTCAGGGGAAGCGATTAAGGACGAGATATATTACTTTCGCGATAAATCAGATCGCGAGCTCGGTTTACGATTCGATTTCACTGTACCACTTGCCCGTGTTGTTGCTTCCAACCCCAACCTACCCAAACCTTTCAAACGTTACCAGATAGGCACCGTGTGGCGCTATGATCGTCCTGGTGCCGGCCGCTACCGCGAGTTCCGCCAGGCCGATATAGATATAGTGGGCGCGCCTGGTACCGACGCCGATGCAGAGGTTGTTGCGTGCGCGTGCGAAGTTCTGCGCAACATAGGCGTATCTAATTTTTCCGTGCGCGTCAACAACAGGAAAATCATCAACTCATTTCTTAGCCAGACAAATGGCAACCCGCTTGATATACTGAGATCGATGGACAAGTTAGATAAAATCGGCGAAGCAGGCGTCAAAGAAGAACTGGAATCAAAAGGTGTCAAGGATGCGGATTCGATATTGAAATTTATCAAGACAAACGAAATCAGCAAAGTCTCTTCACTGATAAAAGACGAAAACGGAAGACAGGGACTCAAGGAGCTGCAGGGGCTTGTTGAAAGGCTTGAAAGATTCGGCGTTCCCGTAAAAGCAGGCATGAGTCTCGTAAGGGGTCTGGAATATTACACTGGAAATGTCTTCGAGATCATCCAGTCTGACAATACTTCCAGCGGCCTGACAATAACGGCAGGCGGCTGCTACGATGATATGATAGAAACGTTTGGTGGCAAACCGACACCTGCGACGGGAATATCGCTGGGGGTCGACCGTCTGGCTAATTTGATTCAGCTAGAGTTCGGCAAGACAAAGGTCAATGTTTACATAGCGAATGCCGGCAACACAAAGGAAAAATGCAGGGAAATTGCAAAAGAGCTGCGTGATTTCGGCTTGAATGCGGAATACGACCTTCTAGACAGACCTCTTGGCAAGCAGCTCGAATACGTGAATTCAAAGGGCATAAGATTTGCAATAGTTATCGGAGAGAACGAGATAAAAAGCGGCACGATAAAATTGCGCGACATGCAGACAGGCTCTGAAAAAGAGATAGAGCTGAGAAATCTGAAGCGCGCTGCAGATGTCGTTAATTCTGTCTAAAAAGATGCCATGGGTACATCACGAGATAATTACAATACGATAAAATATATTTTATATCATACAATACTTTAAAATAGGATTTGGCTAGCGACTATTCACGGACAGATCGGTTGGCCTGGAAAAGGCTAAGCTTCAGCACCACTACCGGCGGAGACTCATTCAGGATGACTGGACTATACCTCATCTTGAAAATCCTCGTTGGCACGTTCCAGCTGTGAACATGCTTTGAGACGGCACTTTTTTCGAATAGGAGCTGAGTCGCTCCGAAGAAAGCGCAAAGTGCGTTTTAACCGAGTCCAGATGGCGATATCCAAATGGTATGCCCAAAACTTGTAGACGGAA
>CAYJUT010000007.1:0-7259 GCA_964373415.1 uncultured archaeon
TTGCAAGTTTTGCGCCTGTAGCAACTGGAAGTGCTCGTCCGTGCAGCCCCTCAAAACCGTATGTCTTCATGAAGTGCGGGGTCTTGCTACCACAGTTATGGACAACAAATCCCTTTACAAGATAAGAGTGAGGATCGCCGACTGTTTCAAAATTATGGACCACGCCATTGTAAAATTGTTTGTTTATTTTGCCTATTGGTACAAGGAACCCGTGAGGAGTTTTATGTGACATGCTGAATTGTTTTTTGTGTTGGAAAGAAACCATATATTGTTGCCCTGAAGGTTGTATAACTCTGTTTTTGTATGTATGCGGTTTGGTTTTCTTTATATAGATCGTGGCGAATATGCCGATGCGTCCGAGAATCTCTTGCATCTGCACAGCCAATATTTTAGATAACGTATTGGCCCTGTATACAACATTTTTCCCGCCTTTAACCACGCCAGACCAACCATCACCTCTGAAATATGCCTTCATAATTTCTTTTTGTTTGTCTGCAGGGAGCAGCATAATCTCTTCTGTAAGCTTTTTTGTGCCTGCACCGGTACCTGCTAATTTTTCCAACAGTAGTGCAAGGTCCTTGGAACATATCGTGACTTCCGTAGCATTACCTATATTCTTTCTATGTCTTATGTAAGGTTTCCTGCCTGTTAATTCAACTGAAAGCCTATTCAGGTCGTCTAAAAATCTTCTTTCATTGCTATTGATAGCAAAAGAAACATTTGCACTATCCCGGTTTCTGCCTCCGCCCTTATTAACACAACCTTCTGCTAGATAATATCCAAGTAACCGACAGAAATCTTTTGTATATTCAGGGTTATCAACAATCTTTTTTGTGAAAGAAAATACCATATAGTCGCCTTTTTCAAGTTTTCCGGCTTCAACAAATTCGGGCTTAACACTTGCAAGTTTTTTCTTGTCGACCTGATTTCTCTTCCTGATTAAATTTCTTTTTACGCACAATACAGGATGTTCTGGAGTTAGTTTTATCCTGTTAAAAGTAGAAACGTAAGGAACTATTTCTATTAAATCGCCCTCAAATGGTCGTATTGTTCTTTCTTGTATGGATGTAAATTCACCGTCGCCGTTAACGACTGTATGACCCGCTCTAAGATGATCTATACAAACCCATTGATTACCAACAGACACCTGTTCATCAGAAGGCAAACATCCGATACCTGAGACAACAAGAGTATTATGCTGCTCCAAACCAAGCTCGGATATTGAATTCTTTATTGTGCTGAGTATCGTAAAATCCCCGCAGTTATGTAGAATTGCGTTCTCTGAAACATAAGAGTGAACATCCTCGACTTCGAAATTATAAACATCGCCATCGTAATCAAACGTTTCTATTTTTCTGATAGGAAGCATCACATGTGTCTTGGAAATCGCAAATCGTGGTCGTGAAACAGTCTCATTATTTTCATGTACGTCATCCAAGAGTATTGACTTTAATGTGGTCATGTTACTAATTCCGCACACCTCAAGTCCATACGCCCTCTTATGCATGCCGTGCTCCTTATCTTCGGATATTGTTGGCACTATAGATTGCCTTAAAAGAAGCATCTTTACCTGCTCTGACAAGACCTTTGAAATAGTTTTATAGCCAGCTCTTTTTTTGCCAATATAACCATCGCCCCTCCACATACCTCTTAGAAGCCCTTTTTGCTTTTCTGGTGACAATAGCATCATAAAATGTGGTATTTTCTTGCTTGCCGCGCCGGTGTCAAACCATTCCTTGAAAAGTCGTGCAAGAGGCGCGGAACTTACAGTAACGTCGTATGTATGTTTGCTTTCGCGTATCTTGGAAGTAGCTGCGAGGCCGAATAGTTTCTTAACAATAGATTTTACATCTTCCACATATCGTGTTTCTTTTTCATTGAACGTAAATGTAATTTCTCTCTTGTGCACATAACCTTCTGCAATGTAATAACCAGCTAATCTAAGCAAATCAACGTTGATAGGTAATTTATTTGACAACGGTTTGCTTTTCCTGTCCATTTTTGGTTTTTCCCATTTTATTTCTATGAAGTCCCTGTCTTCAATTTCCGATAGTATAGGATATACCAAATAGTCGTCCTTTCTTAGAGAATCAGCCCTTACCCACTCATTTGCGAATACTTTATTGTGGGCACCAACTTTTTCCCGTCTTGAGCAAAGAACAGGATGCTCATCAGTAAGCACAGTTGGACCAAAACATTTCGAAATTATTTTATACATCTTTCCCTTATGCCTATGAACCATTACTTCCGTAACTCTGTGGAACCTCCCATCTTTTCCGAGAACTCGCTCTCCCTCTTTTATTGTTTCGATTTTCTTGACGGAAGGGTTTGACTGTATAAATGTTCCAGGAAGTACGCATCCCGGGCACCATGTAGGCGCTACCTTCGTTGTCAATTCAGCTATCGTCGCCATTTTTATCATCTCTAACAGTGTATTGGGTAGTCTGAAAATCTGTTCCCATAAGGTCTGCGCCCCGATATACATGTCATTGCTGCATATCGTGTCGGTGCTATTGCGAATCCGTATTTTGTTGAATCTCCGCCGCCCGAATACAAATCCCCTAATTTTCTTACCTTGAACATTTTTTTCACCAAAGTTTATACAAATCTGGCTCTGTTGAAAACCTAGTGAAAAGCAGTGACGTGAGGAGTATTGTGTTCCCACAATACTCCTAGCTGACCTATACGTCAATAGACGTATAGGTCTACGTCGCTGCTTTTCTTTGAGCATTTCAACAGAGCTACAAATCTGTATATTTGAGTCCGTCAGTACTATAAGCCTTCATCTTTCTCAAAAGACCTTCGTAAACTTTTCCTGTATCAATTATTTCTACGCCCCAAGGTCCTTTAACAGTATTATCGTCCATAATTACCACGCCTCTATTATCCCATGTTTGCTGAAGACTATTTCCTTCAGTTCGCCGGTTTTGAGTATTTCCTTTATCCCAGCATAAATGTCCTGCGGCAAGAACGGTCTTCCATCATACTTGAGTATCCTGTGATCTATGTCAAGTCCGGTTTTTTCTTTTATCAGACCTGCAAGCTGTGCAGTCTTGTTATTCTCTATTATGACTGTAGTGTTCGCATTGTTTATGACATTAGCAACTGTCTTGTCATGCAGCGGACTTATATAAACAACTTGAAGGTAGTTTACGTTTATCCCTTCCTTTGCGAGAAGTCTCATCGCTTCCTTTATCGGTCCTTTTGTTGATCCCCATCCAATTATTGTTATCTCCGCATTCTCAGGTCCCTGCAATCTTGGTTCTTCAAGCTCCCTTGCAAGATTTTCGAATTTTCTGAATCTTTTGTTGTGCATCATCACGCGCACTTCTTCCTCTTCGCGTTCATAGCCTTCCTCATCATGTTCGTAGCTGCTTGCAACGTGCATGCCGTTCTTTTGTGACGGGATTGCACGGGGAGATACGCCGCTTTCAGTTATACTGTATCGTCTGTAATCTTTTGCATTTTCCATTTCTTCGTCGGTAAGTAGCATTCCTCTGTCTATTTTTATGTTGCTTCTGTCAAATTCTTTGACTGTCCAGTAGCTCTCGCCCAAGAATTTATCAGTGAGAACTATAACAGGCATCTGATATTTTTCTGCCAGGTTAAAGGCGTCGACAGTGAGATAAAAACATTCCTCAGTATCACCTGGTGCCACTATGACTCTTGGTAATTCGTCAGTAGATGCATGTAGCATAAATCTTAGGTCGCCTTGGCCAGAATGTGTTGCCATGCCCGTAGCGGGGCCTGGTCGTTGTGCTTCTATGACAACGAGTGGCACCTCTGTCATGCCGGCCAGTCCAAATCCCTCTGTCATGAGTGCAAATCCTCCTCCGGAAGTTCCGCATGCCGCACGTGCGCCAGCGTAAGAAGCTCCTATCGCCATATTAATTGCAGCTATCTCATCTTCGGTGTGTTTGACTACTATGTTGTATGCTCTTTCCAGTGAAGCCATGTTGCTCAGTATTGACGACGCAGGTGTCATGGGATACGCTGCATAGAACTTACAGCCAGCCTGCACAGCTCCAGCCGTTATCGCCTCGTTTCCTGAAATGAACATGTTGTTGATTCTTTTCATCTTTTCCAGTTTGAATGCAAAATCATCGGGAAAATTATTTTTTATAAAATCGTAACCAGATTGCCCAGCCTTGATATTTGCATCCGAAATTGCGGCGCCTTTTTTGACGCCGAAGTTATCTTTTATCACGCCATTAAAAATTTCCATGTCAAAATTAAGGAGTGCCATGGTAGCGCCGAGAGCGACAGTATTTCTCATTATTTTGCCGCCGCTATCATTTGCAATCTTGTAAAGCGGAATAGGGTAAAGTTTAACAGGTCTCTCGAAATCGGACTGCGTGACTTTAACGTAATCACCATCATAAATAATTCCAGCGTTGCTACTCAACCTGTGCTTGTGTTTGTCTATCGTGTCCTTGTTCATTGCAATTAGCAAATCCGTTTCCTTGGTATGAGAGAACACTTCCACATCTGATACGCATACGTCAAGATTATTGTGGCCTCCCCTTATCAGCGAAGGGTACTCGGCCGTTGCGAATACATGTAATCCCCCGCGCAGGCATGATTTGGCAAACATCTGAAGACCTGCATTGAGAATACCGTCGCCTGCTTCCCCGCCTATTTTCCATGAGAATCTGTTCACTATTTTATTCATAGCATCACAAAGCAGAATGTTTATATTGTAAACAGACAATTTAAATGCTTTTCCGTTTTATTTTAAATACTTTATTCATACACTATAATGTATTAATGGTGTCTATATGGGTTACATACGTTATAAGCTTCCTGACAGGACTCATCATATACTGAAGGGTGTATGCGAAAGGCTAGATATGAAAGAGTCTGAAGTCTCGCGCATCGCTTTGATGGAGTACCTTAAATCTCTCGGCGTGCTCTCCGAGAAAGTAAAGAAACACCATATAATAAGAAGATAAAGCCCTATAAAGACCAGATACTTATCTTATTTATGAAATCTGTATTATTAAGCAAGGATTTCCTGGACCAGTGCAAGGAGGGCAAGAAGCTATTTTCTGATGTAGTTCTGCAATACGTAGACATATCGGACATGAATTTTAACGAGATAATATTCAAAGACTCCAAGCTGTTCTTTGCTACATTCAGGAACTGTAGTTTCAAGGGTGTGAAATTTGTTAACTGTGAAATAATTTATGGCACTTTTTATGGCGGTAATTTCGAGGATACAAATTTTGATAACTGTGTAATTGATATGACGCTTTTCCAGAAAATAACCGTCAAAGATCTGAAAATTCTACGGTCCAAGCTCATGTGGTCCGCTATTTTGGAATCTGCAATCGGAGAAGTTGATATTTCTTCGTCTACACAGTTCAAATTTTTCACGAATATTTCACAACTAACTGAAAAAGATCTGGAAGATGCGATGGCTCATATAAGTCCGCTTATAGATTCTCTCGACATTTCCATAAGGCATAAAATAAAACAGGAAATGGAAAAAGACTCCCAGAATCTTGGAGTGAATATACCCAAAGGAACAGAAACCCACGAATATTCAAAAGTCCCGAAAAATTATTCTTCACCGGATTTAGTGTATGGAATACAAAATTTTAGCAATATGATAATAGACGCTTACAACACGACAAATCCGTATAAAGGCAAAAAATCTGTGTACGAAAAAGAAGGTAGCTACAAGGATTAAACTTCCAAGATCTTACCGCGCGTGCCGACGCAGAAAATTTTCGTCTTTCCAATCTGCTCTTCAAATCCTTCCATCTCGTGTATGTGTCCGCATATATGTATGTCAGGCTTGAACTGGTATATGGCATGCGTTACAGCAGCGCTGCCAGGGAATGAGAATTTTTCTATCTTGCTTCCCTGGGGATGTACATGTGTGATCATTATTTTCTTTTTGGCGTTTTGAATATATTTGAATCCCATGCTAAGATAATGATGTATTTCTTCATCGCTCATGAAATTTAGTCCGATATTTGCGCCGCCGCATCCAAAAAATCCTATATCATTTGAAATGAAAGCGTAGTTTTGCACGTTGGTTATCTTGTATTTTTCTGTCAAAAATTCAGCAGTGCCCGGAGATTCATGATTGCCCATAACAAATGCGACTTTCTTGTTTTTCTTTAGAAAAGGTCCTACCATACCGTTCGGCAATTCACCAAAGTCTGATATATCCCCAGCTATTATAACAAGGTCTGCTTCATTCTTTTCGGCTTCATTTGCAAGCTTTTCAACTGCTTCCATATTCCCATGAAGATCGCTTGCCGCTAGTATTTTCATAAGTATAGCAATCGTAATTGTCTTTTTAAAGCTACTCATTTTCCTTAGCTTTTGGCCTTAGACGATCGTATTCTTTCTGCAATCCGACAGCCAAGGAAGAATCACGTTCTAGAGTATACTGCATATATAGTATACCTTCCACTCTACCAGATGCTTTAATTCCCGGCTTGTCGCGGATAAATACTCTTTCTCTTATTTTATATCCCCTTGAGGAGTCTTCTTTCTGTACTTCATCTAGGCCGTTACCATTGGATCTATAATCGCAATATACAGTAACAACTGATGGCCTATCAACTCTTATGCAATCACTTTCGGCAGTATTGACTAATGTAATTTTTTCCTTAGGAGTTTGCATCAAAGAAAGAAGCAGTGCTAACGCGTACAGCATTTAAAACACCTGTTCGCCTTTCTCGTCATAGATATGTATAATAAGCACGGGGCATACCTCAGCAGCTTTCTTCATGTCTTCCAGATCAGCCTCGTCTATTTCCATCTCAAAAAGATTACTTTCAGGGTTTTTTGCCGAGCCTTTCAGGTTTGCTTTGCCATCCGCAGCATCAAGTTCCCAGTATTTTTCATTTACTGCAACGCAAGCTGCAGCACTTATGCAGCCTTCGCGGTCGTATGTTACCTTGTATTTTGTCATAACTAGAATTTGTTAGAAAAGTATAAAGAACTAACGCAATTGTACAAGTGTTCTGCCAAGTTCCTGTATTATTTTCCTGTAATCCTCTCGGTGTTCGGGTTTTATCTTTTTTCCGCCTTCTGGCACCTCGTATAATGGGCTATATAAATCACAATAATCATTATCGCCGAAAGCATTGCCACAAACTGCTATCATCAAGTCGGCTCCTTTTTTATCTGTTTCTCCTGCGAACAATGATTTTAATTTTGTGTCGAATAAATAATAGTTCTTTTTGACCGGAAGCTATTTCTAGAGAAGGAGTTTAATGCACTGACTTGCCGCAGCCGCA
>CAYJUT010000007.1:7359-14957 GCA_964373415.1 uncultured archaeon
GACCGGAAGCTATTTCTAGAGAAGGAGTTTAATGCACTGACTTGCCGCAGCCGCAGCTGCCAGTCGTGTTAGGGTTCTCGAGCTTGAAGCCGGCACCCTGCAGGCCTTCCGTATAATCTATCCTTGTGCCGTTGAGGAATTCCATGCTTTTTGGATCGATTATTACCTTGATTCCGTTCTCTTCGAATACGAAATCATCGCCCTTGATGTCATTTTCGAAATCCATCTGGTAAGTCTTGCCAGAGCAGCCGCCACGTGCGACTGCAACACGCAACCCGGAGCCTTCCTTGCCATTCGACTTCATCAATTCAAGCACCTTGCCGGCTGCGAAAGGCGTTATTGTTACGCTAGCGCCTGTGAGGTCTGCCTTTTCTTCAGCTGGTTGCCCGCGTGTTTTAACAAGATCATTGAGCTCCTGCAGAAGCGAGCTTATTTCTTCGTCGCTCATTCCATGGCCAAGGGCACCGTTCTCAAGGCTTTCATAAGGGTTTACGTGACATCCAACGCAATGAAGACCGTAGCTAAGCATGACCTCTGATGCAAATGGGAACTTTTCGATTATTTCCCCCATCGTCATATCCTTTGTTATCATTTGAGTTGTTTGTTCCATTATTACCACTTATCTTACTTATGCAAGCACATTTAAATTACTTTCTCGCCTGTTTCTTTGTTGATTATATGTATGCAAATTGGCGGGCACCCTTCTGCCGCCGCTTTCATTTTTTCAAATTCGTCATCATTTATTTCTAATTCAAACATCTGGCTCTGTTCGTTGAATGTCGCCCCTTTCAATTCTGCCTTTCTTGTATCCAGTAATTTCCATCTTTCAGGGTGCATTGCTTCGCAAGTTCCTGAGCCAATACATGTTTTTCTATTATACTGCACAAGCCATTTCTTGGTACTAATAAGAGGCGATTGCCCCATTCTAGCCTCTTCTTTCGTTTCAGCCTTGGTATCTTTCTTGCCGAACCCAAATAATCCTTTCATAACAATCAATCACTTTTTCAGTCGTGTATTATCAAATCTACGAGTTCTTGCAAAGCTTTTCTGAAACCTTTCGTGTCGTCC
Organism: uncultured archaeon; assembly: GCA_964373415.1. Taxonomy (GTDB): domain Archaea; phylum Aenigmatarchaeota; class Aenigmatarchaeia; order GW2011-AR5; family GW2011-AR5; genus GW2011-AR5. The sequence continues at coordinate 8,428 of CAYJUT010000007.1, forward strand.
AACTTGTACGCTTGTTCTACAGCCCCGTATCTGCGGTCGTAAGTGCCCACGTACATCGTAAATTCGTCTCTCGGATGCATATTTCTTTCGTAGTTCCTAAATCTTTCAAACATGTCATAAAGGTCTTTTATTGGAAGGTCGAGAATTGGCACCGTGAAAGTGGCAGACATAAAAGTTTCAAAGTTTTGTACAAACCGTTCCTCAACTGTTATAGGCGTGTTTGGTTGCATTCTAGCCAGAGTAGTAGGCTCTGTATAATCCCCTCTAATGACATCACGCCACTCGCTATCTGTGCGTCCTGTGACCGCCTTACAAAACCTATCTTTGTAAAATATTTCTGTTGTTTGCATTATAGAGACATGAATACTAATTATTTAAGCAAAAGAAAAGGAGTTTACCCGTGTCCGCAACCACAGCTGCCCGAGCCGCAACCGCCCCCGCCAGAAGCAGGATGATCCATCGCTGAGTGTTTTGGTATAGACGAGTCAACAGCCGCCTGTATAAGCGAGCCGATCTGCACAAGGCCATTGTCATGCTGCGGCGCTGCTGGTGCAGGTGCAATAACTATTGGCTCTTCCTCGCCCCAGTCTGTCCACATTTTTCTCTTTTCCTTGTATTTCCTGAACTGGTCGAAGTTCGACTTTATTGCAAGCATTTCTTCCCTGCTTAGTTTCCTGTGGTGCTTGTCATCGTTTAGTTTCTTGCCTGTCTTTCTCTCCCATTCGTCTGAAGGTATCGAGAACTTTCTTTGCACCTTATCGCGGTAGAGGGCAGGGATGACGTTGAATGTACAGAAAGGCAGAACGCGTCCATCAGGTGTTGCGTAGTGAATATCACACTTGTGTATCCTGTCGATGTCCCAGTTGTAAGGGTCCTGGAAGTGCATCATGCCAACAAATAGAGAGCTCTTGTGAAAATCTGCCAAACCATGGTAGTTTGTTCCGCCCACTGCGCTTGTCAGCATTCTTATGAATTTCAGATCCTTTGGCTTCTTGTCCTCGTTTACATATTTTCTGATGTTCCACATCAATTTTGCCATAACCACTGGTTTTCTTATCGTCTTGTGCTTGCTGTTGTTCAGTTCCCTTGTCAGCTCGCCAAGGTACTCGAAGAATCCCTCGATATCAAAGAATTCAGGCAATGCAACCATCCTGTCGCCATCCTTGAACACGTACGTAGCCATGCCGCATGCGAAGTGAATAGAAAGCCTGTACTTGGGCTCCTCTTTCATTGCTTCAACAAAATCAGTTACCTGCTTTGCGCAAGGCACAGGAAACCAGTGCTCTCTGCCTACTTGCCCATCAGTCTGCTCTTCTATTTTCTTGATGGCGCCAGGTATTGTTATCCTCTGCTTCCTTCTCAGCTTGTCAGGCATTCTTCCTACTAGGCTCACTGGCTGGAAGTTGACAGATCTTACAGTATCGATATTTCCGAATCCGAACCTTATGATGTCTCCAAGCTCGTGGTCATTCACGCCGCCTATTACGGTAGGGACCAGCACGATGCCGAGGCCTGCTTTCTTGCAATTTTCAATAGCCCTATGTGCTTCCCAGTAGTTCTTCGGGTTTGTCTCAGGTGTCATTCCATCGAAGCTCATGTAAAGAATGTGTGAACCTGCATTCTTGATGTTCTGGCACAATTCCAGACTTCTTGACAGGTTGATACCGTTCGTGTTCAGTTGTATGTGATCGTAGCCGAGTTCCTTTCCGGCTTTTATTATGTCTGTGAGATCTTCTCGCAGTGTAGGTTCGCCGCCAGTTAGTTGCACAGCATTTGCACCTACCGGTTTCTCGTCTCTCATTCTCTTTAGCATGAATTTTATCTGATCAAGAGTAGGCTCGTATATAGGCTCTCCTTCTTTTGCGTAGAAGAAGCAATACCAACACGTCAAGTCGCATCTGTTAGTAAGAACAATGTTGCCAAGACCTGTGTGGGATTCGTGCTCTACACACAATCCGCAGTCCGTAGGGCAGTTTATTTCAAATTCACTCTTGTCTATGTTAGGATTAAGTATCTTGATTCCAGGGTCCTGGAATTTTTCAGCCTTTTTGTACATGTCGTAGTCTGACCAGTAAACTTCCGTGACAACACCGTGCATTCCGCATTGCTTTGTCATCCAGACCTTGTTGTCCTTGACGTATACGATGCAGTCTATCTTCATCGTGTCCCATTTTTCCTCGTCAACGCATCCCGGACACAGCGACTGATTAAATTTGAGAACCTTGACATCAGCCGCCTGCGGTAACAGTGCCACGAGTGCCTCTTTCCTGTCTTTTGAGAAATCCTTTACATAAGGAGAAGTGGATATTAGATCGATCTCTGTCCTGTCTCGTGCTATAGCCTGCGGATATGCCGTTACCATCTTATGCACCTCTTGAACTTTTCTTTGGAAAAGAAGATTTCAACCAAAAGAAACGTATCATGCTTCTTTGATCGGGATTTCTTTTTAAGAAAGCTAGGTTTTACAAGTTTTATAACTGATTAAAAGTTACTATTACAATGTTATTTTATATATTTAAGCCTTGTTCTATCATTATTAGGTCGTTATTTACGACTCAGGAGTAAATGATCCTGGCAAGTAGAAAGTGAATCTCATACTGCCATCCTGTTGCTGAGCCCCGCTATAACGAGACTTCGGGGTGCAAATAGGTTTGATTGTTAAATATTCACCGTCTTTTTTTATGTGCATATGTCTGTCACGAGCATGAGTGATTCTGTGCCTTAAAAAAGGAAAATCTTTGGCTAATCTAAGGTACAAGTGTGTATCAGAATCCAGTCTGGACAATGCATGAAGAGATGCATACCCACCTTTACCGGCCTGTTCATAATATTTTATATCGTCTAATGATTCTGGAAACATGCCAGACATTACCAAGGTAAAATCTCCTACTTCCTGCCCCATGAAAATTCTCTCCATTCCGCTAGAGGCCCTCATATACATATCTGCTATTGTATCCAGTCTTTTTCTCAACTCATTTGGAGTGAATCTACCTACGTTTAGGTAATTCGTCATCGCCCATGCGATATAATTTATTACTGACCGCGTTTCCACATCCTGGGTACGGTCGCCGAAATCTTCGAAAGAACGGGATAAAGCATCTACAAACAAATCATACGGTTGTCTCAAATCGATAAATGGACCTGGATCGATGACGCCCATCTATACTTCTTCACGGTATATTTCTTAAATTTTACGGATTCACGATCAGCTTGCCGCGCATGTCACCATGGCCCGAGCCGCACAAGACCGAGCAGAAGAAGTTGAATTCGCCAGCCTCGGTTGCCGTGAATTTTATAGTTTTAGTCTGGTTTACCGGCAATGTTTCTATTATGTCGTATGTAGCAAGTGAAAACCCGTGCTCCACATCAGTGCTTGTTATGCGCAGGACAACCTGGTCGCCTCTGTTCACAGTTATCGTACTCGGCCTGAATTCAAATTGTTTTGCAGTCATATAGAATTCCTTCACAGGCCCTACCGTGGCAACTGGCGGCAACGTGTTTCCCTGTGGGCCTGTGGTTGTATCATTCGAACCGGGCGTGTTCGGCTGTGTTGTCGTCTGTGAGGTGCAGCCACTTATTATTAAAACAGCTGTAATAAGAAGTAAAATTATTTTTGTATCCATACCAACACCCTTAAAATATACATCATTATAATATCTTTAAAAGATTATGATCCAAATGACAAGCTGATTTACATGCCGTTCAAAATAGATCACGACCGTCCAAACTGCATAGGATGCGGCGCATGCGCGGCTGTAGCTCCGGATTTCTGGGAGATGAGCGCGCTTGACGGCAAGTCCGACATAAAAGGCAGCGAACGCGAGGAAGACGGCGGCGAAATAGTGCGCGAGTCGCTCGACATAAATGACGAGCAATACACAAAGAACAGGGAAGCTGCGGACTGCTGCCCTGTCAATGTTATTCATCTTATCAACCGCGAAACAGGCGAGAAGATAATCTGATTCCTTGGTGATGTCATGTCTGACGGTTATTGGTTAATATCTATTCGTAAAGACTCCTTCAAAAAGCATCCCGATCATGTTTTCATGCTTGGTCTATCTGGCACGACTTACAATTGGGCAGATGATAATGAGTCTGCTCAGCTAGTCGGGGCTCATGGAGAGAAAATATACTGGGTATCTCCAGAATCTCAGGCATACCAGGTTGTCCGCGATTTGAATAAGCATACCGGCGAAAAGCCTCATGTGCAGCGTTCTATTCCTCCAGATTTTACACCGCAAATGAGAGATCATGTACGAGCATTGGGAGCTCGTCTATACCACAGAAGCGAATTCGATATCCCTCAATCAAGAACTGGCGGCTGCTGAGCCGTGTGAAAAACGACGCAAAGATGTGTAAAAATATAAGTAAAGTGCTCCCGGCGTAACGGAATTCATCGCTACGGATTTAAGGGGATATTATAAATCCCTGGGAGAATCCGGAACTATGAAAGACTTGCGAGAGCAGATCATAGAGGTAAGGTGGCTCGAGCCCGGAGAGAAGGGTGACAAGGAGAATAAAGACAAGCAAGACTATGGTTCAAAACCATGCAGAAGAAATTTAGTATTAACACGTTAATATTGCAATATTAACACGATAATACTAACACGCATTATTTACTTTGCCTAGATATAGTAAAAATTACATGCAAATTATGCTGTATTTAAATACTTTTATACACATGTATTTTACTATATGACGCCATTGACAAAATATGATGTACTGGTCTATCTTAGTAATGGGGGGATTCGAGTAGATGAACTTATCAGGCAACTCAGACAGCACGCTATCTTTGGAAAAACAGCAGAAAGAAGGATACGGCAACTCCTGTCAGAACTGCGAAAAGATGGCTTTGCTTCAAAGGACAAAGAAACATTTATATTAACGAATAAAGCCACTGATATACTCACTTTTTTGCTCTGGCTGAAGAAAGGCAGCATTGATTACAATATACCGCTTAGAAAGGGACACGAGCAATTGTTCCGAAAAATATTTGAAAAAGGCGAAACCAATCTTATAGAGAAGTCGATGTTCTCGAAACCCACTACTCTGAAAATTGCCAGGAATCTTGAGAACGTAAATTTCATAAAGGCAGTAAAAAGAAAGCCTTTGGTTGTCAGGGCAAATGTTATAGACAGGACAATATTCCTTGCAAATGTTTTCGGATATGATTTCTCCGCTTTCCAGAAAAACATCAGGCATACCAGGATTGAGAAAGACTCTCCAAAGCTCAGGGAGCACCTCATCAAGCTTCACGTGTACTCAACTACCGTTACGGAAGGAAATACAGCTTCTGAAAAAGATGTGGAAAGGGTACTGAACAATCTTGATTCCAGACTTTCGCCGAAAGAAGTCATGGAAATAGTCAACGCCAAAAAAGCAGTTGATGAGCTCTACAGGATATACAAAAAAGAAGAATTATCACTGGAAATGATAAAGAAGCTGCACAATATATTGATGACGAATCTTGTTGAGAGGCCCGGCGAAATTTCCTATATAAGAAAAAGAATTATAGGCTCTGCGACCAAATTGCCTGACTCAAAGATCGAGATCGATACAGAACTGGAAGCGATGTTCAATTTCTATGAAAAATACAAGGATAAAATAGAGCCCCATATAATGGCATCGCTGGTTCATTTCCTTTTCGTGTCAATACATCCCTTCATCGACGGCAACGGCAGGGTCGCAAGGCTCATACATTCGTTTGTACTGATGAAAGCCGGACTGCCACTCTTCGCATTCGACCCGAACTACAGGAACATATATTTCAATCTCCTGGACAAAGGCAGGACCGAAAGCGTTGAAGAATTCGTACAGTTCTGCATTGACAAGCACAAGGAATTGATAGAAAAGATGTTTGATGATGCGCATGAAAAAGGTAAGTGAAGTGCATAGGCCCGAAGGCAAAGAACAATCAGACGCCAAAGGCGTCAAGCTTTTTCTGATAAGCGACACGCACTTTGATCATGAGAACATCATAAAGTACTGCAGCAGGCCGTTCAAATCGAAAGACGAAATGAACATTGCTATAATCAACAACTGGAATTCTGCTGTTGGTGATTCTGACACTGTTTATATCCTGGGCGACGTGACCTTCGGGCGCGAGCACAAGCCTATTGATTACTGGATGGGCAAGCTGAAAGGGAATAAGTTCCTGGTCAAGGGAAACCATGACAAAGGCAAGGTCACAAAAGCCAGCAAGATTGCAAACGGCACGATACTGGAGTATGGAAGCTGGAAGTTCATGCTCATGCATGACCCTAAGCGGCTTGCCAACTGGAAGGGCTGGATAATCCATGGCGGCAAGCACAACCATGACCTCGTAAATTTTCCGCCGGTTAACTGCAAAAAGAAGACGATTAATGTTTGTGTCGAGCTTATCAATTACAGACCTGTTTTGTTGGACGATTTGGTAAAGAAAATAAATGAATGTGAGTAGTTGGGTGACTACAAAATCAAGAAAATGTAGTCACCTAGCTCAGAACCTCTACAATGCGGTAATTACGCTAAATTAAACGATTTTTGCAAGT
>CAYJUT010000008.1:0-12829 GCA_964373415.1 uncultured archaeon
CAACTTCGAGTTAGCCGTAGGTTATATTGCCAACGATTTGATTTTGTACAAAAACTAATGTCTTCTACTATAATGAGCAAATTATAAGCCGATTATTTTTGCCGCCAGTGATTTGGCTTCTCTCTCATTTTTTGTATTTTGCACTATGAGCCGATTTTTGAAAAGGGAAATAACATAACTTTTATGTGATATCTGAACAAAATTTCTTTGTGTGTTAAGGATTTTGAAATCTTTATTTTTCTTCAGCTTGTTAGAAATATCAGAAATAGTGACATCTTTATCAAGCAGTACCTGGTAAGTACCACCGCACAATTGTGTTATTTCTTTTTTTATTTTGTCAAGAAACTCGTATCTGCCATTACATGCTGGACAGTTCCTATTTTTCTTTAGTTCTATAAGTTCAAATATATTTTTGTAAATGTTAACGTGGAACAATTGGTTTTTGATACAATTCTTCCCTATCAGATGTTTTATTGCTTCGGCCGCCGATATTGTTCCCACTAGCCCCACAACAGGCCCGAGCACGCCGACAGTTTCGCACGTATCAAGCTGGGACGCATCTGGTATGAAGCATCTCAAGCAGGCAGTCTCCTTTGGCATAATAAGAGTGAAAAGACCTTCGCTTTTGATAGCAGCCCCATAAGTGAATGGTATCCTGTTCTTGAGGCAAAAATCATTTATCAGAAACCGCGTTTGCATGTTGTCCGTGCCGTCAAGAACAAAGGATGAACGGGAAAGCAGTTTGTCGATATTTAAAGAATTCAGGTCATCAGAAACGGCTTCAATTTTAATTTCGCTGTTTACTTCCTCCAGCCTTTCCCTCAACGCCTCGGCCTTCGGCCCGCCCACATCCTCTTCGCGGTAGAGCTGTCTCTGGACGTTGCTCTGTTCAACTATATCCCTGTCGATAAGCCGCAAGTTGACGCCTGCTCTTACAAGGTATTCCGCAGCTACAGAGCCCGTGCCGCCGCAGCCGACTATGGTAACCAAAGCTTTCTGGAGCTTCTTCTGGTTGCGGGTGCCTATGAATATTTCCTGGCGGGAGTAGCGCATGATTAGGTGATAATGATAATTTTCTTAAAGCCATTTTACAGAAGTAGGCGTCTCCCTGTAGCACTTGTCTCTGTATTCGCAGTATTTGCACATCCATATTGTGCCTCGCTTTTCTCGCGCTTCCGGATCTGGTATGGCATCCATCTTCAGGAACTTATTGAGTGCTTTGAAGCGGTTTATTATTTTCATCGCATCCTCTTCGTTATAGGCTATCGGGAAGACCTTGCTCTTCAGGTTTTTCTTGTCCACGTAAAGCAGTATCCCGTTGTGTATGCCTGTGGCGTACATGTAGAGCTGAAGCTGCACTATGTTGTGCGGCATTGCTTCCTCGACGAAATCAATGTTGCCTGTTGACTTGACTTCCACTAGTATGCTCTTGCCGTTGGCTTTTATCAGTATAATGTTGTCTATTCTGCCTGAAACAACAAAGTCCTCTATCTCTTGCTTGAACGGCAGCTCTGTCTTGAGCAGCTCGACATCCGGATTCTTGTCGCTCTTGAGCACTTTCACAACGAAATCATGCAGTATGTTGCCGAGCTCAAAGACCTTCAACAGATCAGGCTTGGTCTCCATGGGAAACTTGTAGGTATACCATATCTTGCGCAGGCACGTACCTATCTCGCTCGGATAGTATCTGCCTATTTCTTTTGGCCTGCTCTCCTTGCGCAGATGGTTGTCAATCATTTTGTCGAAATCAATCATATGTATAATTAAGACGAAAGGAATAAGAAAGTAAAAATCAGAGGCCCGTCTTCGTTTGGTGTCATCTATATAAAAACCGTCATCTGGAATATGTATTCATGCGTAAAGAGAAAATTCATAGAAGTACCAACACCGGCTATAACCTCAGGGACATAATACTCGGAGGCCAGGATGGGCTGGTAAATGTTCTTGGCGTGATTCTGGCTGTCGCAACAGCTGTGAGCGATCCAAGAATAATCATAATTGCAGGTCTGGCAGCGACCTTTGCCGAATCCATTTCAATGGCGGCTGTTGCCTATACGTCCACAAAGGCTGCGCGCGATTTCTATAGGAGCGAACTCGAACGTGAAAAGCGTGAAATGAAAGAAATGCCTCGGGAAGAGAAAAGAGAAATAATAACAATTTACAGGAGAAAAGGCTTCAGCGGCCCGCTCCTGAATGCAATAGTCAGGAAGATAACATCCAACAAAAAACTATGGCTAAAAACAATGATGGAAGAAGAGCTTCACCTTTTCCCGGACGAATACAAGAACCCGTCAAGGGATGCATTTATTGTGGGTGTTTCTGCAGTCGTAGGCTCGCTTGTGCCTCTGGCGCCTTTCTTGCTGCTGCCGGTTAGCCAGGCAATAACAGGCTCGCTGATATTATCAGTGGCGGTGCTGTTCATCACAGGATGCATAAAGGGCAAAATAACAATAGGAAACACTGTGCGAAGCGGCATAGAAATGGCAGTCATCGGCATGACGGCAGCAATGGTCGGATATCTTATAGGCGCTGGATTGGGCGTGGCGCTTTACGCTGTTTAGTACGCGTAAACTGACGCGAGAACAATAGCACCGACAAGTGCAACAACAAGCCCTATTTTCTGATGAGTCATTATGGATTCGCTGTTGATTAGTATTCCCAAAAGAGCTGCAAGAGCTGTGTAGCCTCCGGACAATGCAACGGATATTGTAATCGGGATAAGTGTCGCGGAAGCAGCAAACGCCACCCAAGCTATGTTGTCAAGTATGCTCATTGAAAACAAAAGACATTTATGAGAACGTATATGGTCAGCGAGCATGGACATTCTATTGTTTGCTATGAGAAAGAACAGACAAAGCAAAGCAACGACCATATCTACAACCCAGATAGATAATAATGGACTAGTAATTACCAAATACAGAATGTGTGCCCGTTAATAAAAATTTTAACGAAAACAAAATATATTTATATACGGCGCAACCAAATAAGGTTATGTTCGGTTTTACCGAAGAAGAAATAAAATTTTTTGAAAAACTTGATACGCCGCAAAAAATTCAGGATTTTATAGAAGACATGCCAATAAATTTTGAAGAAAATGGCGACACGTGCAAGTCGCCGCGGGTGGTTCTAAAGACGCAGAGTGCTCACTGTATAGAAGGCGCGATGTTTGCCGCAACAGCGCTGCGTATGAACGGATTCAAGCCGCTTATTGTAGACATGACGGCAGCAAGCTTTGACTTTGATCACGTTATTGCTGTCTTTAAGCAGAACGGTTTCTGGGGCGCCATATCCAAGACCAATCATGCAGTCCTGAGATACAGGGAACCCGTCTACAAAAACATACGGGAACTTGTCATGTCATATTTTCATGAGTATCTCAACAACGACGGAAAGAAGGCACTCAGGTCATATTCAATGCCTGTAGACCTTTCAATGTTCGATTCGCGGGGCTGGATGACATCAGAAAAGAATGTCTGGTATATAGCAACCCATCTGACAAAAATCCCGCATTACAAGATCGTAAACAAGTCGCAGATAGCAAGATTCAGAAAACCTCACAAAATAGAAGTCGATGCCGGAAATCTTGTACAATGGAAAACCGTTAATAAAATTCCAAATCTAATCAGTCACAAATGATGTTTAGATAAAAATCCGGCAGATGTTTACCAGCAACGATACTAACATTTCTATGATAATTAAATAATAATAGATTCTTTCATGTCTTTGAAGTGCTGGTCGCCCGTAAGGATTTTTGCATTCAAGTGTCTAGCTGCAACAACCACAAAAGCGTCAGCAAGTCCGAAAAATTTTTTGTGTTTCTTTATTTCAGCATGAAATAATCCAGTCTCTATAGATATAGATTTATTAATTTCTGGTATCTTTGAAAGTCCAAATAATGCGACCAGTATTTCTTTTGTATCAATTCCTCTCCTTTTGGCCTTGCTAACAATTTCTGCCAAAGTCACAAGCGAAGTAAAAATTTCATTTTCTCTATTTTCAACTATCTTTCCCACAGTTAAACCGCGTTCAGTGCCATCGAAATATTCGATCCATGCAAATGCGTCTATCACGAATCTAGTCATGACTTTTCATCTCGTCCTCATGTGTAAAAGGCCCAATTCCCTTGAAAGCACCAAACCAGCTTTTTTTGATTTTATCTATTTCTATGCTTACCATCTGATTTTCATTTAGCTTTTCCACCTCTATAATTTCCTTTGGTATTCCCACAAAAATAGAGCCGCCTATCTTTTTGGTTTTTGTTACAGTTTCGTATCCCATAAAATTATCATCTCACTGTTTTTGCATTTATTTTTCTAAGTACCGTAAGTCTTACAAAATCACCCGGCATTATACCTTCGGCTTCTACAATATCTTTTGGTACTCTTACCATAAAAGAGCCGCCTATCTTTTTCACTTTAACAACCGCTTTCATTCTTATCACCATATTTAACTAAATTAAACTTAATATTTAATTAAATTATACTAGAAGTTAAACTATTTAAGGTTACCCCTTAACATTTCCTATTGGCCTGAGCCCTACAACCGGCTTTGAAATACCGGCTTTGCTGACGGCATCAATAACGTCGTTTATGTCCTTGTAAGCGCGGCCTGCTTCCTCGGCGAGACCGGCCATTGAAACAGCGCGCACATATATGCCGCGCTTCTCCATGTCCCTTTGCAGCTGGTCGCCGCGCACTTCGCGCTTCGCTTGGGTGCGCGACATAGTGCGGCCAGAGCCGTGAGCTGTTGAGCCGAAAGTATCATCCATCGCCTTTTCAGTGCCCACAAGCAGGAACGAACCAGTTTCCATCGACCCGCCTATAATTACAGGCTGTCCTGTGTCCTTGTACAGCTTCGCAAGTTCCGGGTGATTAGGCGCAAAGCTTCTTGTTGATCCCTTTCTGTGAACCAGTACTTTCTTCGTCTTGTTGCCCACTTTATGTTCCTCGACCTTTGCTATATTGTGAGCAACGTCATAGACCATGTGCATCTCCAGCTGCTCTGGCGATTGCTTGAAGACCTTGCTGAAGCCCTCCCTGATGCGGTGAAGTATAACCTGCCTGTTGGCAAAAGCCATGTTGGCAGCGCACGCCATGGCAGCGTAGTAGTCCTGCCCTTCTTTGCTTGAGAATGGCGCGCAGGCAAGCTCCCTGTCATTTACATTTATGTTATACTTCTTCATCGCGCCGTCAAATATGCGCAAATAATCCGTGCCTATTTGATGTCCGAAGCCGCGCGAGCCGCAGTGCACCATCACAACAACCTGGTCCTTGAATATGCCGAAGCGTTCCGCTATCGCAGCATCGAATATATTCTCTGCCGCCACAAGCTGCACCTCAAGGTAGTGGTTGCCGCTGCCAAGAGTTCCCATTTGTATCAGACCGCGTGATTTTGCTTTGTCACTGACCTTGCGAGGATCCGCACCTTTTATGGCGCCATGTTCCTCAACGCGCTCTATGTCCTCTTCCCAGCCATATCCGTTCTCAACGCACCACTTGACGCCCGAAGTCATGACCTCTTCAAACTGCGACTTGTTTATCTTGACAAAACCCTTCACGCCAACGCCGGCAGGCACTGTCCTGAAGAAAGTGTCAACTAACTCTTTCAGTTTGGGTTTGACCTCATTTATCTTGAGGTTGGTGGTCAAAAGCCGCATGCCGCAATTCGATACTACAAGAGAATTCGCTATAAAATTATGGTTCATATTATTCATAGTTAAATCGTAGACAAATCCAGTATAAGGAAGCAATTCAATACTTTCTATTTCATCTATTACGAAACCTTCTTCACCGTATTTATTGTTTTTCTTGAAATCTTCATAGGAAACAAAATCAGTGCCAACTCTGGGCATTGTCTTAAGAATAATGCCCTCCGAAATGTTATTGGAAATTTTTGCTTTAATTAGCATCTTTTTCATTTCAAGATAACTGACGGCATAGCAAGCTTCTGCTTTCTTATTTTTATTATACTCATAGCTTACTATACTAAAGAACCTTATCAAATTTTCTAGGTTACTTTTAATTTTTAGTCTTAAACCACAAGTTTTCCCGTCTTTTCCGTTATATTGATAACCATTTACATCAACAGGATAACTTGTTTGGACATCAAATTCAGATAAAATCAGTCTTATGTCATTGAGAAAATCTATAGCATTTTCCTTTAGTTTTTCTAACTTGTTCATATTAAGTTGTAGTTCGTAAAAATTATACTTATTGAGCGTATTAGGTTTTGATAATTCAGCTCCGAAAAATGTCGCCAAAAATAGCCTTTTTTGCCATGGTTGAGCCTTCAGTATCCATTTTGGAACTCTGTAAGATTTTGTAACTTTCTTTCCATAAGGCACGCCAAGAGCAACAAGCAAAACAGCAAATGCTGTAGATTTCTTCATTATAGAAGTTTCATTAAAATCAAATTTTTGATTTCCATAATATGTATCAATAGAATGACTTCTAAGCCTTTCAAATATCTGAGGACACTTAAATCCAAGTTCCTTTATGTCGCTCTGTATTTCTTCTAAATCCTCTCTCTTAGCATAGAAATGAACAAATCCCTTTCTTTTATTAACAAACGAAATAACGCCGTCTCCAATAACAAAACCAATAATTTTTAGAAGAATTGGAAGCTTCTCTGAATCATATCTTATTTCGAGAAGTCCTAGATTTTTAAGATACAACTTAATTTGATTCCTTGCATTTCCTTCACTACCTATATTTAGTTCGTCCAAGACTGCATCTATATTGTTTTCTTGAATAATAATTTCGTTTGTAGGTTCTTCAAACTCTACTCCAGAAAAAGGGTGTACTATAATCTTATCTTTTTTTATTAGCTTGTCGGTATTTATCATTCCATCCACTGTGAGAATAGGATGATCGCCTGTAACCATTATACTATTACCAAATTTAGTTTTTATTTCATAAATATTTTCAATTTCTTCTCTCTGCATAAAACATAGAACATTTGTGTCGTTCATCGTTTTTGTTTTTACATCACAAAGATTCAATTTTTCCCTATTCCAAAACCTATCTAAATCTGATATTTTCTTCCAAGTTCCCCATTTCATTGATATGCGTGAGTTTGGGTGAAGGCAATTTATATCGAACCCAACCGAGGTGCTTTCGCATTTCCTCCGGGCGATATAATTCCTTCCTCTAGATCAAATGCCGCAACGCCGCCTATCGGGAACCCGTTTTGGTGTCCAATACCAAATTGTTACTAGACAATCCCCAGTGCCCATCAGGCATGCAGAAGGCATGATTCTGTATTCCGGGCAGGCACGCAACATTTGTAACCTGCTCAAAAACGCCCGAATCCATTCCATCCAGGAGTTTCTTTGTCGCGTATATTCTCGCCGGGACATTCATGCCTTTCTTGTACGTTGTCGGCACTTCCCAAACTACTTCGCTCACCTGTTTAATTTCTTTGGGTGGTGCCATAAATATTATTTATCTAGTGCGAGAAACGCTAACCCTGCGCCTCATTTTAACCCAGTGTGAGAAAACGATTTACATCGCAATAATATCCCACACACAAAACATGTTGCTTAACACTTTAATAACATGCTTGGTGTGTAAAAAACACTGCAGTAATATCTTGAATAGCAGTGGCTTTTCACACATGCCCTTTATCTGTTGAAAGACTCTTACTTCTTCCAATCATGACAGGCATGCATGATTTCTAATCTAGTTTTTTACCAATATATTTAAAGAAAATTTCTCATTTGCCGCATATTAGACAATTTGATATAATATAGGTAAGTTAACAAGCCGCAGCCACGTTATATTTCGCAGCGCTGTTGTTATCCAGTTTTAGCCAGCTATGTGCACTACCGGTAACGGGACAGCCCGCTGCTGACGAGAAGTAAAGATAGTCCACATCACTCGCAGCGCTATTAACTGGAAGTCCGTTAGGCTGGAAATCTGGCAAATAAACAATCGTCTCGAGTCCTGTACCAGCCGGATACTGCGAGGACCTGGTTAGTTTTCCCTCCATTCTGTCAAGGAATGTGGGGCCGTCGGAGGCTGTGTAAGAGCCCGCACTAACCGCTATGTCAAGACTTTGCAGGCCGTTTATCGCGGGATTCGCGGGGATAATTACCCTTTTAAGCACGCCATTTGTTTTCAGTGTGTAAAGAGGGTCCGCAAATCCCGAAATAGGTATGCTTATCGTTCTTTCGTACAGCCTCTCGAGCCTCATCATACCGCTTTTGTCCGTTAGATTTACCAGCATGCGGATATTAATACCGACGTTGTAGCTGTCAAGTTGTGTGACGTTAAGATCAAGCAGGCTGACGTTTGTTGTAAAGCCGTAAAGCCGGCCTTTCTGTGTCAACTGGTCTATCCAAGAATCATAAACGAAATCCTGCGGGGTGGCATTGCCGTAGAATGTGCCGTTTTTCATGAGTATGGTCAGTCTTTGGTTTGCATCGTCAAGTGGCTGTCCGGTTGAATCTATCTGGGTTATAGAAAATTGTATGGCATTCTTTGCTATTATTATGGTAGCGCGCGGCAGGTCGTTGTCCACTGATGTAGAAAAGCTGGCAAGCTTGTCGCCAAGCGTCTTAACCTGCAGCGTGTTGCTTCTTGCCTCCAATGAAGTAAGATAAACAAAAGTAGACAGTACGACCGGTATTATAAGCACCGCAGTTATGATTGAGTAAAAAATTCCTTTCATACAAACACCTTAATTATACCCCAATGCTCATTTTGACGTCAAGGGGTCCCCAAGCATATGGTACGCCGCCTGTTGTTACCGCATTGATGTCTATGTTGGATAAAGGCACATTTATGGGATTCGATAACGTCCCGGAAATACCTGCAGTCTGGTTAAAATCCAGGGAATATAAAAATCTTACAAGTGCGTTATCTAACGCATTGGTTTGGTTGTCCAGCTGGTCGACTGTCCTTACTGTTTGATTGAAACCGGGAAGGTTACTGCCTAAGGATATGGTAGCGTTCCCGTCCACCAGACCATCGTAATCTCCATCGTAATAAATAAGCACCCTGCCGCCGGATGCCTTGGGAAATATGCTGCCAAACGGCGCCGATGCCTTGAGGGTTGCTGAATATATAACCCTGTTGCTGGTTGAGCAATTGGAGCTCAATGAGGATAGATTATCAGAAATACGCACAGTAATGTTATTGTTCGGCATTATCAATTGAACCGGTATCTGGATTTTGAATGGATCGCCAAGCTGCGTCAGATTGCCGCCGAATAATGATATGTTAAAAACCGTTATGTCGGTATAATTCAATGTTACCAGAGACGTCCAGAAACTCGATGAATATGACGTGACTTTTGTATCTATAA
This sequence comes from uncultured archaeon, assembly GCA_964373415.1. Classification (GTDB taxonomy): domain Archaea; phylum Aenigmatarchaeota; class Aenigmatarchaeia; order GW2011-AR5; family GW2011-AR5; genus GW2011-AR5. The sequence continues at coordinate 9,307 of CAYJUT010000008.1, forward strand.
CACGCAATTGCGGCGGTACAAAAAATACGCCGTTACAGGAGCTAAATCTGCTGGTTTCCTGGTCTATCTGAATTTCCTGATACTCCACCTGCGGACCGTCTTTCGCATACTGGTAGTCGATATATGAATTTCTGTATAAACTGGAATCCGCAACCCCTGTTATGTTCACAACCTGCTGGGTAAACGAAATATTAAGGGCTTCCTCGCCTATGGACTTGTATATGTTGATCAATTCCGTATAATTACTGCTTTGATAAAATTTGCCGCCAGTACAGTTCGCTATTGAAACCAAAGTGCTGTTATTTATGTTTGTTCCGAATGCAATCGTATAAATTTTAAGTTTACTGCCAGGTGGGCTGTATGCAGAGTTATTGCCTGTCAAACATGCCTGATCAATTGCCTGCTGCCTTGACGTGGAACTGCCGCAATTCTGATTAAAACTGCCAACTGCATCATCATCGTTATCACAAAAGTTGGGGTTGCCATCCGACATTAGGACGATAATACGCGTCTTGTTGTAATTGCTGCCGGGTCCTGTAGGTGACAAAGCGCCGCTGGGCACTGTCGCGTTCGAGGGTATTAACCTTCTCCTTGCCTCGTCAATCCCGCATGCGTAACATCTTTGGGAAGCACCTTGCAGACCCATACCATTTATCGCAGCAGTTACCATAGATAAGTTAGAAGTCAGCTCGACCATGCTTCCATCATTATTTATGTTGTTATGGTACGCCAAATTTCCGACCCTGTTAATGGTTGCGTTTAAGATAATCGTGGCGAGCTGCAAATCAGAAGCCTTGGCTGCAACCAATCTTGTCACATTACCGCTTTGGTTACCACTCTGACCGCACAAAGATACGTTGGTACCATTTCTTATATCGCAATTTCCCATTTCTCCCGACGTGGAAGTCACCAGGATGGCATCTATAGCAACATTAGTCGAGGCATTTCCCTCAGTCTGTTTCACTGCACCCAGCCTGATGAGATTATTGCTCCTGCTGATCTTGGAATAGTTCAACATTGTTTTTAGTATGCCGTCACTGACATCAATGATCTGGCTTGTCGTGTTATTGCCAGTAAAGCTGAAGACTGTCACGTTATTGATTATCATGGAAAGCAGGCTTGGGCTGAAGAATTCAAGATGAATATTCATGCTGGACAGGTTTCCAGGGATGTAAAAAGAATCATAATAATTTATTGCTCCCGCTATTCCTGGAATATAATATCTTGTTATGTTAACTTGTGTTGAGAATAACTGGGTTTTGTAAGCAATTTTAAAGAATCCCCCTCCCACATATTGCCTTGACTTGTCACTGCCTGCAAAATTTATCAAAAACGTATTATTCAATCCGGGCAGAATATTTGATAAACATCCTGTGGAGTTTATGGTCCAGTTATCTGCAGCTAGCCCGGAAAAGGTCTTGTTGAAGGCACCACACGCATTTCCGTTAATAAATAAAGTGAAGTTCGTGCCTGCATCCATTTCCATGTAAACGTAAGATATGGTGGCGTCGGGCGCAATGTCAGACACGTTAAAACTTATATTTCCCTGTCCTACAAATCCTCCAAAAAAGAAGTATGAAGAGGCGCTTTTGCCGCTTATGTTGGTCAGAAACACGCTTGCAACGTATCCAGAAGACTGGTTGCCCTTGTGAAAACCAGAAACCACACGCTTGCTGACAACATTAGATCTTTTTATGACAGAGCCCGAATTGTAAATATCTTCATCCTCTATAGAGAACGACCACCTTACATTAGGCGGCAGGATCCTTTCTATTATTTGCCCGGTGATATTTTGTGCGTGATTGTTATCACTCACGTTGTTCGAGGCCCATAGCTTACTGATAAATTCCACCAGAGTAAGGTTAAAATCCTGTTCCGTCAGAATACCCTGACCGTACAGGTCAGACATAACAGGTTCATTTATCATCTGGGAGACTTTCACAGCTGAAATTGTGTTTATGACATCCTCGGATTGAAGAGAAAGTTTTTGGTTAACAGAGTCAGAAGTTGCACTGCTTGATATGAGAAAAAAAACCGGAACTATCGCAGCTACGAGGAACAGCGCAAATACGGCATCAAAAGTAAATATTATACCTTTCATTATTATAACACCCCATGAATTTTTGTTGTCGTAATAAGACTGACTAATAAATTTTTCATCTTCATGAGCTCACTTCCATATCAGGAACCTTATTTTCACCAATTGCCCGTCCATTACTCCAACGCGGTCTGTGACCGCAACGCTTTCAGCCTGCATAAGCTGTCCTCCGTATATATTGAAAACAGTGCTGCCATTAAGACGGGTGACATTCATATTAAAATCAAATTCCGACAAGCCAATCATATATTTTGCCCTGCTGTAGTCTAATTGCGTGAAGCGAAATATCTTGGTGCTGCTTAACGTTCCATTGTCAAGGAACCCGGGAACGATCACGCTTGTATTGTCCCAGTTGCTTGGAAAGCCTTCCGTTTTCATGAGCACATCAGTGGCAAATATTGAGCCTGAGTCGAGATCTGCCCTGAGGTCTTCTGCTCTTGTCTGCTCGGATATTCTGGTGAATGAAATCAATATCACTATTATGACCACAAAAAATATTCCTATGCTCAGCATGAAATCTCCAGAAAACAACTGTCCTTTAGGCAATTTGCACCACCCCGCCTGTATTCCTTATAAAATTATTTCCTTTGTCCAAAGTGAAGCCGTCAGTCAAATTATTATGAGTTATATTGTGCGTCAGGACCGGTATAAGATAAGTTCTTCCGCGCCAAAAAATGTAAACAGTCTGATTGGTAACCGTGATGTTGTAATCGGACCCGTCCCTTAGCACCGGGTTGAGATAAAAATTATGGCTGAACCCGTCACCGATTTCGTATGCTATGTTAATTTCCGTGGCAGTCAATTGCAGCAGCCTCTTCGCATCCCTACCAGTACTTTCCTCGTTTATCTGGTTTGTCGATGTCAATGCAATTCCGGAGGTCACAACAGTGATTAAAAGAAGCAGCCCAAAAAATACCATAAACTCAAGCGAAACCTGTCCTCTGATAACTAACACCTCATAATCTAAACATCAGTAATATTAACGAATCCAATAAAAGATTTTACAAGAACTTTATGAGTTCCGGGCGCTACAGAAATATTTCCTGTGATGTTGGCAGACGTATCAATAGAAACGTTTCTCAATATACCTTCTTTCCATAGCAATTCTAGCGTCATTGAATTGCTTGACATGTAAACATTTTTTACATTGTCCGGAAACGTAGGCTGGATATAAAACTGCGCTGGGGGTCCCTGAACGTATGCAAGCTCGGCAGTTTGCAATATCTTGTTTACTGCGGATTTGGCATAAGCAGACTGCAGTTCCCATCGTGTATCATTGATATTAGAACTGGATTGCGCCCATAAAATTCCCAGCACAACTAGGCTGAACCCGAATATGAACATATACTCCATAGCAGCCTGGCCGCATTTTTGTCGCATATAACAACATAAATGTCTCAGCATATATATAATTAGCTCTGTAGA
>CAYJUT010000009.1:0-12290 GCA_964373415.1 uncultured archaeon
GACCACACAGTCTATACACGGGTATTCCCCGTTTTTATAGGATTTCAACAGAGCTTATTCTGGTTATTACACAAGTTGGTCACATATAGTTAACCCAGTAAATCATATCCGAAATCTTTACTGGGTTAACTATAACCTTGTATAGCTCACAAGGAAGTAATACAAGAAAGAACGAAGTTCTTTCTGTACAGGAAGAATTTTTAATTCTTCCCTGTATCCTGTTTGTTTCCTTGTAAAACTATAACGTTTTAAAAGCCTTCTTGACCAATACCTTACTGATAGTTATGTCACAGATACTGGACGAGAAGTACGAGCACGATCATGCCAAAAGAAAGGTGTTCAGACTCAGGGTGATATACAACAAGAAGGGCTGCTTGTCTTCGGGTCACTGCCTTCTCTCGGATCCTTACGACTTCAAACTGGATGATGAGTTCAAGGCAATTCTAGTGGACGGCATGGAAGGTGAAGGCGTGCAGAAGGGCGTATTCTTCAAGGAGATAGAAACAACAGAGCCGCACCTTATCATGAACGCTGCGAAGACGTGTACACCTAAAGTTATAGCCGTCATTGACCTTGAAACCGGAAAAAGGATAGCACCTTAGGCAAGTACGAACCCTATCAATATAAATATTCTTCTTCTAAGTGCATAGAATGCATCTCAATATAGAACACGATGACATGGCCCAGAAGTTCTCGACAGAGGTAGAGGGCGAAGAGGCACTGCTTGCTTATACGATGATCAATGATTCTCTTAACCTGCATTTCCTGCTTGCCCCGAACGAGACTGTAGCAGATGGGCTCTGCAAGGCGGCATTGGAATATGCCCGCAAGAACGGCCTGAAAATCATTTCTTCCTCCGAATACGTTGACGAGTTCCTGAAAAGACACCCGGAATACGAAAATCTTTTGGAAGAAGACTAGTTCTTAATCGCACAACACGCCAGAATCACCATGGTAATGCTTATATATTGAGAACCAAATAATAGTCATATATATTATCCTTTGGTTCGCAATACGCGAATTAACCTGTTAATCCGCTGTAGTAGAGTTTAGGGATAATTTACTAGGGGATATTGGAATGAAAAAATTGGCTATACTTTTCCTTCTTGTTATGTTTACGGTTCCAACCTTTGCTTTCATAGTCGAGATACCGGATGAGACCATATTCGTTCCAATAGGTACTTCCAGGCAAGTAGATTTCAACATATTCAGTGCAAAAACAGAGGATATATCGTTCACGCTTCTGGACACAAGGCCATGGATATCACAAAGCTCGCCACAGGTAAAGGTGAGCGGCGATAGCCCGGGCGTAGTCAGCCTTTACATAACGCCTTTTGACAGCACACAGCCGAGCGTTTACAGATTCACACTTCTTTTTGAATCCAGCACGGGAGAAGAGCAGAAAAAGTTCGTTTTCGTGGGCATTGAAAAATTTGATCTCGTAGAGGTGGAAAAGGTCGAGGTGAGCGGAAATTTCAAGCCGAACGGCCAGGTTAAGGTGGTTGCGTTTCTGAAGAACTACAAGTCAAATGTAGTGCAGGACATAAAGGTGACGTCTTCCATCAACTCGCCCACATCAAAACTCATAGAATTCGACCAGTTCATCGATGACATGGATCCGGGCGAAACAAAGAACGTCTCATATTCCTTCACGCTGCCAAAGCAGTCTGAATCGGGCTCGTACAGCGCAAACGTCAGGATAACAGCCGACGGGGTTACCAGAGAGAAGGCACGGACGTTTCTGGTTATAAAGGAGGCACAGTTCACGAAAGAGGCGTCCCAAAGGCCTTCAATATTCGGCTTCACAAGGCTTACCACAGTCACCAACATAGGGAATACGAACGACGACGCAGTTGTCACCGAGATGCTGTCACCAATTGATTCCGCATTCTATTCCGGCCCTACGCCGAACCTGGTAAAGGGCAGTGAATTCACATGGATACTCAGCAACATAAGACCCGGCGAATCGAGAACACTTGAATACAAGGTTGATTACTCACCGCTTTTCCTTTTCATAGCCGTCATAATCATAGCGACATGGATATTCCTTTTCAAGGTAAGAACAGTCAGGATAAGAAAATTCATGCTTGAGAAAAAATTCATCGAGGAAGGCGAACAGTTCACTGTCGGCGTTGAAATAAAGAATGCGACCGGCAGGAAACTCGAGAATGCGGAAGTGAAGGACTTCGTACCGTCGGTTTTCAACATAAAAGAAGGCGAGGGCCCTAAGCCGACAAAGAAGAAAACAGCGGCAGGGACGGAACTGACATGGAAGCTGAAGGACCTTCACAACAACGAGGAACGCATACTGTCATACAAGATACTGCCTATATTTGGCGTGCACGGAACTTTGCGCCTGCCTCAAGCCTCTGCCCACTTCGAAAGAGGCAAGAAGCCGGTGGAGATAAAGTCCCTTTACACGACTATAGGTATAGAAACGGAAAATTACGGCGAAAAGCGCTATTTCAAGCACAAGAAGTAAAACGGAAAAGTTTTTGGCCTCTTTTTTCTGGAGAATTTATAAAATTAAAAGAAATTTTCATGTTCATTGGCTGGCGATCAGTTTCGATTTTGATTTTTTTGCCAAAAAAATCTTTATTAACCCGGAAAATGAAGTTGTATTAATGAAAATATCCATCTCCAAATGCGTCGAGTGCAAAAAAAACCGGCTTGTTGACAAGGTCGGCAGCAGATGGATATGCTTTGCGTGCAAACAGAAGATAGGAAAGCAGGCTTTGATGAAAAGTATAACAGAATACGTCAGTGAAAACAACTAGTCTTCCTTAGAAAGAAAGCTTATTCGTTTTATGACGATTTTTTCGCTTCTTTCTTGCCAATAAAGACTGACACAACTTCTGCAATTATCAGAACAACAAAAACGTACATGAAAGCTATGTTTTGCAGTTTGACAAATGCTCCGAGCATCAGCAAGGCTACGATGGCCACTGCGACATCAACATATTCTATTTTCATCTTCATCACCATGAATCCCCCGAGCGAGATTTGAATTTGCGTGCCAATTCCAAAATGTAAAAGGCATCTCGCAACCTCGCGGTCTCTACAGAACACGTACTGGTGTCAAATACAAAACGTCCTTCGAACGTCTTTAGCTTGTATTGAACTACAGCCGCGCGCTCTTTCACGAAACTTTCCGTTTTGATTAAATTTTCTGGAAAGTTTAACCGTTGAGCTATCAGGGGATGAACCAAAACGTTCAACATACAGACGACGAAGTCGTCATTCGCCTTAACGTCGGTCTACTAGATAGAAGATTTACTTAATATTTAAAACTTAAGAAATATCCCTTAAGGAACCGGACTATAAGTCATTAGAATGTACGCAAGCAAAACAAAGAATACTATAAGTCCGACAAAAATTATTTCCCTCAAAAACCCTTTTTCTTTCATGGGAAATTATTGGATTACGACATAAAATTAACCTATTCTATGCTATATCCTAACCGTACAAGGGCTTCCCTTATATCTAATTTACTTCTGGAACCAATACCACGTAACCTTGTTAAATTTTCAAAATTTACTGCCACATCCTCTGAATGGTCATATCCAGCCTTTACAAGCGCATTTCTTGCGCGTGCAGGTAATCCCATCTCGTCTACAGGTGTCGATTTAAGCAACAGTCTACTATAAACCTCTTTCAATCAAGGTTCCATAGCTGTCACGTTCTCGTATAGAAAAGGATCCCTTTGGGTTTCTGGCAGCTGTCTATATTCGTTAATCTGCCTTAGAAGAGAATAGGCTGTACGAAGCATTTCCGTCTTTAGCGACATGAAAAAATCACTAATCCTTTACCTGCTTTGTCTCCGTGGAAGAGCAAACGGGACACCTCAAAGAACTATAGAGCCATATATAATTGCATGCGCCGCACGCATATTTCTTTGCCGGGTTCTTCGCGTATTTCAGCTGACGCTTGCTAGCCTCTTCTAAAAGCTCTACATCCTCGTGGGTGAGCCATCCCCGAACCCGTTCTAGTTTTGATTTTGACTTCATTCTGGCCACGCCTTACATCTGCATTACTTGTAACTTCTACTTAGTAATAAAAGCTTATAAAGGTTGTGCATGGAGGTATACGCCTCGCAGCCTAAGGGGTAAACAGATTTCTTACGTACCCGAATAAAAACTACCGAAATAAGTAATTATCAGGTTGTCCAGATGAAAGTCAATTACTTGGGAATCTTAACTATCGTAGTCGGTATTGGATTTATTATTTCGCTGCTGCTGCTCCTAGATGCACAGAAAGGCGAGCCTTACAATGTAGTTTATGGTGCATTGACCTTAGTATTTTTGGTTGTGTTTATACTTTTCTCCTTCATAAATTTGAGAAACGTATTGTCGAAAAGTGATGTATAATTTAAAAGCCCGGAAGTCAGCTTTGCACAAAAAGTAATCTCAGAAAGCTCCGTTGAAATGCTCAAAGAAAAGCAGCGACGTAGACCTATACGTCTATTGACGTATAGGTCAGCTAGGAGTATTGTGGGAACACAATACTCCTCACGTCGCTGCTTTTCACTAGGTTTTCAACAGAGCCTCTTAGAACTAGTACAACGCTGAAAAACTCGAAAATTTGGGCAATTTTATCATCCGCTTGGTTAAAGTAACCGTTACATTGCCTCACAAGTATTTTTAAATACTGCAATCCTGCATAAATTCAAATAGTGGTCGGGAAGGCAAGAGGGATGCGTGAAAGGTTTTATATAATTCTGCTTTTTTTACTGATTTCGCCGGTTTGTCTTGCTGCAAATTCATATGAAATACAGCTTGTAGTTTCCAAGTACGTTTATGGACCAGCTGAGAATGTATCGATAACCGGCTACCTAACAAACATTTCATCCAACTCAACAGCGAATTCGACAAGCTACATCAATGGCGCAAACTTAACAGTTTATCTTCTCAACGGAACGAACAACGCCACGCTCAATTCTTATACATTCACAACGAACGAGAATGGAACATTCTTCTCACGGAGCAGTTTTAATCCCACGGCCCAGCAGATAATTTCGCCAAATTCCACCGGAACTTACACGCTAAATGCAAATTATAGCGATGGCAGCGCCAGCACATCCTCCAAGGCAAACATTGTAGTGGTTGGCAGCAAGGTTGACGATATACTCTTCCAGCTTTCAAAAGTAAACTTTTACACATCAAAGGGCATAGATGTGACAGTAAAAAGCGTACAGAAGGTTGGAGACAGCCTGCTGGCTGTGGCAAATATCACAATAAACATAACAATGCGTCATACAAACGAGAGCTCCATAGGCGCATCATCGTGCGTCACCGGCAACGCAGGGACATGCAGCATCAACATGACAGCACCGTCCTCATCGGGCACTTATATCCTGGAAGCGAACAATTTTGTCGGCTTCACGAACTTCAACGTGGTTCCGTTCGATGTAGAAGTTTACATGAAAGACAGTTCATCCCTCACTTTCAAAAATATATTTGCAAAGGGCGAACCAGGCTTCATTGAAATACGTGTCAGCTATAACTCGACATCACCAAGCGGAACATACAATGCGACAGGTCAGGTCGTTGACGCAAACGGTGCAAACGTCCTCAACCTATCGAGTGTGATCCTTAACTCGACCAATGGATTTGTTGACAGGATATCATTCACCATCGTCTCGTCTATAAATGTGGGGTTCTACACGGTAAGGATCGCGGTCAGCAAAACAGGCGGCGAAATGGTCAACGAAACCACGAATTTCCAGGTGCGGGATTGGTCATTGACGTTCACAAAGGCTGCGAAGGATTCCGGGTTTGAATACGGCTTCACAACCTTCGTAAATACTTCGGCGTTCTTTGAAATATATCCGATAGAAAGAACGAATGGCACCATACTCCAGAATCTTACAAACAACTTGAGCGTACTGCTGAAGAACAGCCTGGGCAGCCTGATAGGAAACATGACAGTAGCATACAACGCGACGTGCGGGGCCAAGGCCTGCTACCAGTTCAATCTCACAACACCTGCTATTACAGGCGATTACACGCTGATAGTGGGGCTTAACCACAGCAGTGATTACCAGACAGCTGACCGCACCATAAAGGTCACAGACATAACCGCATCTGCACAGCCCTCCGATTCGGAAGGCTCACTAAAAGAGCTGTTCGGTACGACAGAATTCGTCTATATTTCGTTATCAGGCAAAAACAAGACATCAAACATAACCATATTTGATGCCGACGTTGTGAATGTGATTTATGAAAACGGCACAAGCATTTCCTACAGCGAAACCAATCTCTCAAGCATGAACCTTTCTGATTCTACCATGAAGTGGGCGTGGAACAGCAGCGTGGCCAGGCTTGTAATAGATCCGCCAAAGACCGGCGGCGTCTATCTAGCCGAGATATATGTAAATAACAACTCCGCCGCGGTGACTACGCGCTTCGGCATAAAACCCTATGACGTGTGTGCATCGGCAAAAGGCAGTTCCGACACAAGCACGAGCGATTACTGGTACCAGTTCAGGACGTCCGACACGATATATTTCCATATGAAGATAAACGAGGCGCAGAACGCAGTAGGAAAGGCCACTACTGGCAATGCATCAGGCTTCAGCTCGACATACGGGCGCACATCACAATGCGGTTTCGACACCACGAAGAAGCGCGCAATAAATAACGCGACCATAACTGTTGAAAGCGTGCTGAACACACGGAGCGGAAAAACCGAAACGTTGAACGCATCCTCAACGTGCAGCAGTGTGGACAACTCAGGTGGTTACCTTTGCACGGTCCAGGCCGCAGACGGGACGTGGGATGGCGGTGGGCATGCGGTAACGTTCAATATACTGGGCGATGACAAGGTAACGAGTCATCGCGGCACCGGGTTCTTCGAGGCCAGGGCATTCTACATATACGGTTACAGCTACACATGGGCCAACAAGGCGAACTCAAGCATAACGCTCAACCTCAATGCATATGAGGCTGGCAGCGGATGGTGGAATTCGGCAAACGGACTCTCCGGAACGGCTATTATCGACAGCATCAATTATTACGGCGGCGCTGGCGAATGGATATGGCCGCCGATAAAGTATAATTACAACGTAACAGGGCTCAACGTAACGATAACGAATGGCGTGGGAACTGTAACGCTGACGCCAAACAGAACATCGGGCGGTAGTTGGCCTGCAGGGTACTACTCGGCTGTCATAAAAGCTACTATCAACAGCCAAGTTGATTACGGCGAAGCCTGGTTCAGTATAAGAAGCTGGGACGCCTATGCAGCGCCTGTCGAGATTATAGGCAGCACGTTCGGCTCAAAGAACTCTATAAATTCAAGGCAGAATGTATCCCTGTACGTAAGGATCACCGAGGCAAGCGATTACAACGACTACAACGGCGGGAAGCTTCTGGGCAACGTGACGATAAAGGTCAAGAAGATCGTAGATTACTCGCAATCGCCGTCACTTGAACTGACAAGCAGTAATTTCACGGCAAACGCCATAAACATAAACGAGTCAAGCCCGTGGTACTCGAACGCCAACACCTCAAGGCATAGCAAATATCTGATTAACATATCGCTAATAAGCGGCACATGGGAAAACGGATATTATAGCGTGGTGCTCGACATAAACAACACCGAGACAGGTTATGGCTGGTTCAATGCCGTGACATTCTATGTTTCCGCGCAGACAACAAACTCCAACGGCAGCTTTGTATACAACAGCAAGGGCAACATGCCGATTTATTTCAACATTACGACGACTAAATCGCAGGTATCGACATACACGTCAGCAGATTACATAAATGCTACAATAGTCGATGCTGTGGTAAGATTATGGGACCAGACAACACAGACGCAAAAGGAATTCAAGTATCCGACTGAAATAAACATAACGCCTCTTCTGGTCAACGGAAGCGGTATAATAAACATGACATACCTTGCTGGCAACTGGCCTTCAGGCTACTACTATGGCGAGTTGAAGATGCACAGCAATATAGAAAATACAACAGCGAAAGGTTGGATATGGTTCTCTGTCCAGCCGTTCCGCGTGTCATCCAGTACTACTTCGTACAACGTAGGCACAAAGGAAAATGTGACCGTCAACATAAATATCAATGAGCCGGACTGGAGCAACAGCGCACTCCTAAACGGCAACTATACGATATTAAGCGTTCAGGACACGACTTGGAGCAACGGCGTTTATTCCATAACGTCACTCAATTATACATACAACAGCACCAACGGCATATTCAAAAATTCGACTACACTTACGATAAACCCGGCAAGCGGCAAGTGGCGCCCGGGCTACAGGAGCGGAACGATAACAGTAAAGGACAACGTCACAAATGACACCCAGACAACGTGGTTCTCATTCCGAGCGACATCATTCGTGGACAGCATAACAAGAACGTCTAACGTGAACAGCGGTACAGGCAGCAACGTGACTGTCAATTTAACCCTCACAGCACCAAGCGGGGGCCAAACAGACGGGAATCTTTCATCTGTGTTTTACTGGGGATGGCCGAGCAGGACAACATACAGGTTCTTGATAGGGTCCTGCGATTCCCAGACATCCTCAAGCTGCCTGATAAATAAGTCTGCAATAGTTACTATTGTTCCGCCATCGGGCGGATGGAATGAGGGTTACAATTACGTATACTTCCAATTCATCGAACCTGGCGATTCTACGGCTATAGTGGAGTCGTACAACAATGTTTACTTCTATGTAAAACAAACAATATCCGGCTACATGTACTCGGTGAACAGCCAAAGCTGGTGGCAGAACTCGTTTGGAAGTAGGGAAAATGTGACTATGTACGTTTATTCGCTGCAGAATTTGACGGGCGGCTCGATCAATGTAAACGTGACAAAAGTACAGTTTGCAAAGACGAGCCCGAACTGCTGGAGTGACAGTTGCCGATCTTACTCAGACGTCACATTCGAGATCATGAACCTTAGCGGCAATACATTTTCAAATGCCGGCAGTTCTAAAATCAACTCTTCAGGGTACGTGAGAATGAATGCATCAGGCAGCGTGTGGGAGCTGGGCGAATATGCGGTCAAGATATTCGTCACGGATACGGTCAGCGGGGAATCCGGAGTCGTCAAGGACGCAACGTTCAGAATCATAGACAAAACTGCGCCTACAATAACGATAACATCACCGACAGCCGAACAGGTGATAAACGCGTCCAGTATATCTTTCACGGCAACGACAAGCGAGCAGGCCCTCTGCTATGTATATCTATACGACTACAAGACATTCGATTCGTATTATTGCCAAGCAAATAACACCAATACCTCATCATACCAGGCTGCGTGCAACGGAACAAAATACAACAATTTAACAGCGACAAATTATTCTTCATATGCATCGAAATGGGGGAGCAACACAGGCAACCTTGTATCAACGGACTCCACATCCCACTCGTACACGCACCCGACGAGTGGCATGCCGTCAAACCAGAATTATACGGCAAAATTCGACTGTTATGATGTTGACTGGAACTACGCAACGAACGCCACGACATTCAACCTGCTTGCCAGCGGCTCAGTCTCGAACGTATCGCTGACAGTGAATATATCTTTGCCTGCTAATACAACTTATACAAATACAACTCTTGCACTTAATTACACCGTAAGCGGCGGCACTGCATCAGCATGCTGGGAAGAGGTAAATGGAACGAACATCACCATCTACAACTGTACGGGCACATTATTCTACGCCAACCAGGGCGCAAACAGAATCAGGGTTTTTGCCAACAATTCCGTAGGAAATATATTCAGTTCTTCGATTGTATTTTTCACAGTCGATACATTGGGGCCCAACATAACGTTTGTCTCGCCGACGCCTGGCAACGGCTCGACATTCAACGGAACTTATGTTTTCATCAACATTACACTGGACGAAACGCCGGATTTCATAAGGCTCGAATTCAACGGCACAAATTACACAATGACAAACCTGACGGCAACAAGGCTCACGTGGTTCAGGAATCAGACAGGACTTAATTCCAGCACGTACATATACAGTGTCCATGCGAACGACACGTATGGAAACATGATTGCTACTTCGAGGCGCACTGTCGTGGTAAACTCGTCATAAGAAAAGGTGTCCGAAATGAAAACAATAAAACAGGCCTCGTATTGTGTGCTAGCATTATTCTTGCTAGTGGCAACTGCTCATGCTGCAGTAAGCATAGAGTCTTTTACATGCAACGGCATGTCGGGCACAGTAGTTGTAGAGAACGGCGAGACATTCTCGTGCCAGGCTTCAATAAAAAATGAGGATACGCAGAATTCTGCGAACATAGGTTCTATATCACTTTTAGTGAACGGTAACTGGGCTGAAACGACTTCGTACACAGGCGCGGGCTTTTCTACAACGCTTGGTGCAGGCGCCAGCACAACGGCAACATTTTCAGGCATCAAAGGCGTAGCGCCCGGGGCTACAAACAAATTTCAGTCAGTACAGATAGACAGCAGCTCGGATACGTTTGTCACAAACACAAATGTTAATGTCGTAGTGATAAAAACCCTTGCTGTTACTACATCGACTTCGTCTGTTGCGCAGGGCAGCGAATTCGATGTTTCCGCGACTATGATTGCGGGCGGCGATCTGGGCAGCGTAACACTCACGTGGAGTGGCTCCGGCGGATGTGCTGTTTCGTCAGGTCATACGGCTGCGAAGGATGTAGGTGCACTTTCGCATAATGCAGAGACCACACGCCAGTGGCGTATTATACAGGGTTCTTCAAACTGCATAAATACTATAACAGCTTCCGGAACGTCTTCATCTGTAACCATAACAAAATTGAAAACTGCTACGGTATTTGTAACTAGCAGCAGCTCTTCTTCGTCCAGTACGACAACATCGGGTAGCGGGGGCGGAGGAGGAGGTTCAACTACGCAAACCAAGACGATCGGTGAAATAAAGGCCGGAGAGTCAACCAGTGTGGACTTCACAAAAACAGTCACCAACATATTTATCGAGGTGCTCAATAACGTAAAGAATGTAGTGATAAGCGTTGAGGAGGTTTCATCGCCGGGCGTGCCTTCTCTTGACAACGTGTACAAATATATTGAGATAAAAACTACAAACCTTTCTGCAAACGATATCAGGTCCGCTGAAATCACATTTACCGTTAACAAAACATGGCTATTAGACAAGGACAAAAACACTGTAAAACTAAACAGATATAACAATAATTGGAGCGAACTTGTCACATCGCTGATAAGCGAAGATACTTCATTTGTTAATTACAGGGCAAAAACACCTGGCTTTTCGGTATTTGCTATAACTGCAAAACCTGCACAACCTTCCGGAGCCCCCGCACCAGGACCTGATGATGGCTCCACAACAACACCGACCGGAACAGGCACGAATGAAACACCATCAGCAGAAACGCCCAATCAACCGAGCAGAGGTGGGAATTACAGTACCATAATATTGCTGATTGTTTTGCTTGTAGTAGCGACCCTTGGCTGGCTTTACTTTCACGGACCCATGAAGAAGAAATTTGCATATGACTATGCAGCAAGAAAATAAGCGTCACGGTATGTTACAACCCCAAAAAGTCCCGATATGCAGCAGAGGCCTAAAAGTCCCTAAAATGCAACAATGCCGCCAATCGTAACCTTTAAATTTCTTGGCCCGTAACTAAAGAGAGGTTGGCGGCCATAGCAGAGAGGGTAGACCCGTTCCCATTTCGAACACGGAAGTGAATCTCTCCAGCGATATGTCGATTACTGAGCTAACGCTTGGGAAAGACTGTGCGCTGCTTACCTTAATCTTCTTTAAAAAGAAGGTTAATCAAGAAATGTTTATCAGCGGTGTAATCGTGACGCGTCCCACATTCTTCAAAAATTTCAAACTAGACAGGAGACTGTTCGATTAAAGGATAATTATTAATGGTAGTTAGATAAGTCAATCTGCCTCGGTGGTGTAGAGCACCTTTTTGGAAAAAAGCTGCACCAAAAATGCAGTA
Source organism: uncultured archaeon (assembly GCA_964373415.1). GTDB lineage: Archaea > Aenigmatarchaeota > Aenigmatarchaeia > GW2011-AR5 > GW2011-AR5 > GW2011-AR5. Next base: position 11,952 of record CAYJUT010000009.1, read on the forward strand.
GAAAAGGTGTGCGAACTGGCCTAGCATAGTGGCCTGTCACGCCGCTGACCCGGGTTCAAAACCGAGGAAGGATAATCCTTCCTAAGGTACGGGGAAGAAGTCGAAGACTCTTCCTGTACAGGAAGACTTTCGTAGAAAGTCTTCCTCGTATTACCAACCTTACGTGGCTAACGCAAATATTAGCCATGCTGGATGAAAATCCCGGCCGAGGCGCGGGCCTGTAGCTCAGCCTGGTAGAGATGGGGTGCAAAGCATCTCATACGCCAGAAGCATCGGATAAGGGTAGAAATGGAGATGAAATGCCCTTAATACCTGCGACTAACTCGAAGTTGAGCTCTG
>CAYJUT010000010.1:0-12186 GCA_964373415.1 uncultured archaeon
TCCGCATATAGCACTGACACTATAATATGTCTGAGAATTTATGTCAGATGCCATAGATGCCACAGGCAGTTCTTATTTCTCGAAAGTATTATGCACTAATTATAGCGAGCAGAAAATTTGTAAGAAAATGTTTTCTTTTGTGAGTGATAAAACCAGGAATTTACTGAAAAAATAAATGTCCTGTTTTTAAACGATTTCCTTTTCACTGATTATTACGAAATCGCCAACGCTCTTAACGGATGAAAACGGCACCAACATGCGGTTGCTTTCATCCTTTTCCAAGCTCAGGTCGCCTATGTGCTTCGTTGGTTCGACCAGAACAAGATTCAGCAATTCGCCGCTTTCTGCGACGAAGTTAATATCACCTATTACACCGAATTTTCTTCCTGTCTCTTCCGAAACAATAACCTTACCGAGCAAATCTCTTCCACGGCTCTGCATTTTAATCAACCCCTCAAGACGCAAACGTCAATATATCCTTTATTATATGCCATAGCAGGTATAAATAATTTTTTTGGCTTTTGTGTCAATTACGAAAAGATTACATTTCTTCCTTTGTGAGGGATAAATGCCCAAATTTTTATTATTTTCTTATGCCTTTACCAAAATACTTCTTATCGATGGTGAGAGCTGGTACAAATAAGCACGATCTTCTTTCACTCTCTCTACCATTTTATCGTCCATCAGTCTCTTCAGTATATTATTCATAGAACGAACTGCGTGCTGGCGCGATTTGTACTTCTGCAAATCGAGATTATTTGCAATTTGTCCTGGGGTCATTGGTTTTACAAGCATCTCAACTATTTCGCGCTGCGTTGGCGTGAGTTCCTCAAGGAAACGAAGTGAAACTTTTAACTGCTCTTTCGGTATTTCAATTATCAAAAGTTCTTTTGTGAGAGGTCTTCCTGTCTTCATTGCCTCATTTACGGCATCATTGCATACCTTAATTATTTCGCGAGGGAATCCACCAGAGCGATCGTAAACTGCTTCAATAAGATCGTTGAATTCTTCTCCTGTGCCGCCTGCATTTCTTATTCGTTTTTTTATCAACTGCTCTGTTTCTTCTTTTGTGAGGGATACAAGCTCAACTTTTCCCATTATTCTTTTGCGCAATGTTTCGAGCTTTGTAAGATGGTCATCAAGAACCGGCAGACCAGACAGCACAATGGACATATTTTCTACCTGATCACTAAGGACGCGGAGCCATTCCAATACATCCATATTGGACTCGTGGGCCTCATCAAACAGCACAATAAGATGCTTAGAACGAAGTCTTTTGTTGAGAAAATTTGGAATCTGGTACATATTTTTTATGTGTCTGCCCCAAAAACGTGGGTATTTTTCGTTAAAAATGTCGACGAATTCTTCAGCTTTTTCCGGCGGTTTACCTATGTAAAGGAAATCATATCCATTACCAAACGTTTCTGACAGCCATTTCAATAATGTAGTCTTCCCGGAACCTGTTGGACCGGCAATTGATACAAGTTTATGCCTCTCTTTTACAAGTCTGATTATATCTTCTGACTGACTCTTATAACCTACAAATAAATCTGGCAATATATTGAGAATAAATGGGTTTTCTATCCATTTTAAGGCTCTAAACCACTCATTCGGATCTTTTATTGGCTTATATTCTATTTTAGACTTTTCAACTTTGTCCTCTACTATGACTTCTTCTGGCATTTTAACCCCATTTTCACCGCTGTGTTTGACATCTTCAGGCATGCCCTCGTCTGGTTCTTTGTCCATATCCTATTCTTGTATAATAGACTATTAAAGTTTATCTATAATCTAGTTCATAGACCTTCACGTAAAAACTATCTAGTTTCATCGATCTAAATTTTATATTCACGTTATTCATATATTTTATATTTTTTATTGTATAAATTAAGTTAATTCACTGTGAATTCATGTGAAAGTAACGTAATTTTACGTGAACTTAATAATGCTTTATGAAGGGTTTGTGAAGGGTTTGTGAAGGGTTTTATACATTTTAGCCATAGTTAGTGAAGAATTGTGAGTATTATGAATTAGTTATTTTTATTATATAGTTGTTTGTGAGTGATCTTCATAGTATTCACATGTATTCACATACATATTCACGGTTTTTTCATGAACTTCATATGATATTCACGTGGTCTTCACAAACATTATAAAAATTGGTGAGGTAATAGAGTAAATTCGTGAGGCAGAGTTAGACATAGAATTAAAAATTTTCTTGTTTTATAATCTCTTTTTGGAGCTTAAAAACTAATATTTAGACTTATTAAAGAAAATTAACTTATTAATAGACAAAATAGACATTAAAATTAGCCTATTTTGTTCATTAAACGCAATAATTTCATGATCTGGCGTATGTCTCGGCCCTCACGAAGTTTCTCAAGAACAAATGGTTTCAGACGCACTATCCGCAATAGCGGCTTGCCAGTACCGCCGCCCAAGCTAACATCCTCAATGATTGGCGCCAATGCGCCCTCTAGGTAATGGGTTACCGTAGCTGGTGAATAATCTGCCTGTTTTGCTATTCTCCTTATCCAAGCCCCATCTGGATTTGCTATAAGGACCGTTACAATCTTGGCGATTTTTTTATCATCGAAACCTCTTTTCCTTCCCATTATTCTTCACTGCAATAGATTAAACAGTTGTAAACTTAAAGTTTATTCATGTGTCCAGCAGCTAAAAATGCAGAATTTTGATACCAAGAGACTTTTTGATATATAGCTCTCATATCGATGTTTTTACGGCCTTTAGTCATAATAGAACTTAAATCAATTTCGTAACAATTTTATGTATGCGCTGTTTCATAGCAGTTGACTTAGATCCATTCATAACACGAAAAATAGAACTTCTCCAGGAAGAACTTGTCAATCTTGACACCAAACTTGTAGAGCCCCATAACCTACATTTTACCCTTAAGTTCCTTGGTGAAGTCGATGAAGACATTGTGAACGGCGTGAAAACCATGCTCAAAGAAACTGCAAACGATTTTAAGCCATTCGTATTCGATATAAAAGACACTGGAGTCTTCCCTAATGAAAATTTTATTCGAGTCGTCTGGATCGGAGGGGAAAAGCTGAACAGTCTTCAGCTCGCTATTAATGATTCTTTGTCGAAATTATTCAAGAAGGAAAAGCCATCACCACATCTTACTATTGCACGTGTACGGACACAAAGACATAGAAAAGAAATAATCAATTTTATAGAACGGCACAAATATGTTAAAATTGGAGAAATGTTAGTAAAAACCATAAAGTTGAAAAGATCGATAATTACGTCAAAAGGCTCAGTTTATGAGGATCTTGCTGCATTCAGGCTTGGTTCAGTTTAATCAGAAACTTTATACGGAGGAGACTTATATTCGCTGAAATCGAAACAGAATCTAATACCACATAAGATGAAAATAATACCTAATCCGCTAAGCAAACCACCTGCAATATCAAGTGTCAAATTTTTTGCTATTGCACTGTAATCGGGTTCTCTATTTTCTACATCTCGTCTTAGTTCAACATACCGCCTGTATCTAAGCATAAACTCTTGCGCACTCTTCCCTCTCGACTGTTCTCATGTCTGTCTTGCTGCTAAACCATCGTTGATGGTCTGGATGTAGTTGTTCTGGATCTGGCAGACTGGGTATTGACATGTGTGAGTACAATCTGTGATTCTCTTCTAATGCGCCTGACTGGTGAAAAACGCCGTGTTGAGTTCCATAAATATGTGCTTTCTCACCATCAGTCATAATAAAACGTCTTGGAATCCTCATAAAAAGACTGTATCAATAAACTATATAACTGCAAAAGTACTGGCATTTATATTTATGATTTCAGACAAGAATTTGAAAATTTTATCGTTATGCATATCATTGATTGGTATCGCCGTTATTTATTTAGTCTCTGTTCTAACAGGCAATACAGTAATCAAGATAAGCGAAATAACGGATAGCGACACAGGTAGGCATGTCGTTATAAACGGGACGGTAACAAGTTTTACAACAAGCAACGGAAACATTTTCATGGAGATCAATGATAATACTGGTAACATAATGGTTGTCATGTTTGAACGTACTGCACGTGGTCAGGACATTTATAAGTTTAAGGAGAATGATGCTGTTTTAGTCAATGGACAAGTAAATATTTATAAAGACGAGCTTGAAATAATAGCTAATTCAGTAAAACCTGTTGGTAGTTGAGAAGATTGGAGCTAATAATCCTTGCTGGTGGACAAGCGAAACGCCTAAGACCTATAACTGAAGATATGCCAAAATGTATGGTATCAATAAACGGCAAGCCCACACTTCAGTACCATCTCGACTACCTGAAAAAATTCAAGGCTATAGATAAAATAGTTCTTGCATGTGGTTATAGATGGGAAAAAATAAAACAGCATTACGGGAACGCGTTTGTATATTCGGTTGAAGAAGAACCGCTTGGAACTGCAGGCGCTGTAAGACGTGCAATGGACAAGTTAGAAGGTGAAGAATTCCTAGTTCTAAATGCTGATGATATAAACAATGTTGATGTTAACAGGCTCGTAAAAACTGGCAGCGCCGCAACAGTCATAAGCCGATTCAAATCACAATTTGGTATAGTAGAACTTAATGATGGCCTGATAAAGAGTTTCAAGGAGAAGCCATTACTTCCGTACTGGGCGAATCTCGGAATGCATATGTTAAATAAAAAGATAAAATTCCCTAATTCAGGGAGTCTTGAGAATGATGTTCTACCGAAACTTGCCTCTGCTGGAAAGCTGAAGGCATTCAAGCATACAGGATACTGGATAACAATAAACACAATGAAAGAGCTCGAAGAAGCAGGAAACGTGTTAAAAGGTCTGGGTCTCTGATTAGTTATTGAATTTCTTGCCTTATTATACCAGAAAATTTTCTTTCCAGCCTTTCGAAAGTTTTTTTATCCTCTGCTTCTACTGTCAAACGAATAAACGGTGATGTATTCGACGCGCGTATCAAAATCCAGCCATCAGGAAAATCCACACGGACTCCGTCAAGTAGTGTTACATTTTTGTATTCTTTACCAAACTTTCTACGCAGATTTTCAATTACTATAAATTTTCTCTTGTCGTCACATTCAAAATTAATGCGGCCAAATGGATATGTTTTAATTTCATCGATAATTTGTGATAGTTTTTTTTCTTGTCTAGAGAGGACCGCAGCTGCGTAAATGCTTACAATTAATGAGTCATCAAATGGTGCCATATAAGGAAGGGCATAATGCGCTGCAGACTCAACACCAAAACATGCCTTATTTTTCTCAACACCCTCCATTAGAAATGTGTGGCCGACAGGTACCCTTACCAATCTTTTGCCAAATTTTCTCGCGATATCGTCTATTATTCTTGTGCACTCAACATTCGCTACAATAGGGCCGGTATATTTTACAGCCTCTATCAATATCAAATAAGAAGTTTGTTCCGGCGTGAGTTTTCTACCTGTTTCGTCTACAAGCACCATTCGATCACCATCACCATCATAAGCTATACCTATATCGGCTGATTTTACCTTTTTTTTCAACTCTGTCAAATCGTCGTCGTTTGGATCCGAGCTTCTGTTTGGAAATTCACCGTCAAGCGTATCGAATATTGCTGTCGTGTTAAACCCTGCTTCTTTAAAAAGATCTTTAGCTATTTTGCTTGCCATGCCATTGCCGCAGTCGAGTACAATATCAAGTTTTTCCCCTATCTTTACCTTTCCTAATGCGTATTTCTTGTAACTGTTAAGAAGTTTTTGAACGTCTTCTTTTACAATCTTTGTTTTCCCGACTGGCCTGACACTTAGAAACATTTCCTTGATGTTTTTGTTCTCTTTATCATTAAACCCTATGCCGCTTTTATGGAAGAACTTGACCCCGTTCCATTCCTTCGGTAAATGAGAACCTGTTATATACGCGTAGTCATATTTTCCAAGTGTGTACAGCATACCAACACCAAGCGGTACGCAGCCGCAATCTATAACCATTTTCCCGGTGCCTTTTATGAAAGCCATCTTAAGGGCCTTGCTTGACGGACGCATGTCATTTGCCACGGCAATGGTTTTTGTTGAAACTCTGGAGAAAGCGGCCCCTATACGCTTCATTATATTTTCGTCTATATCTTTGTTGTATATTCCGCGGATGTCATAACTTCTGAAAATATTCACAGTACCATCTCTCCCAGATACAAATAAAAAGCGTTATAATTATCAGCAATAAAAGTTTTATGATAAACTTTATATGTTGAAATTACAAGTATGCTAAGTGGATTCTATGGCCTGCTACATGCACAACGATATTTATTGGTTTCTTCCTGACCCGAGATTTGCCGGCGCTGCGCCTAAGCCTCAATACGCACCTGACAGGAATTTTAAAACAAATCATATAAAATTAGAGCTAGTAATAAATGTCGACAAGAAGGAGATAAGTGGTGTATGTTCAACGACTTTAAAATCTATTAACGGTGAAGGCAAAATTGCATTCGATGCTGTCAACTTCAATATAATTTCTGTAAAAGATGGAAAAGGCAAGACACTAAAGTATACTTACAACAATTCAAAAATAGAAATAATAATAAATGCCGAACGTGGAAAAGACGTAGTTATTGTAATAGAATACAATATACGTGAGCCAAAATTAGGTGTATATTTTGTTGAGCCTGATAAAGACTACCCAAAGAACCCCGTTCAAATATGGTCGCACAGTGAGACCGAAGATGCACGTTACTGGTGGCCCGCACAAGATATGCCAAATGAAAAGGCCACAACAGAGACTCTAATAACTGTTCCAAAAGTTTTCACAGTAGTCTCGAATGGTGCACTAGTCAATGTTACAGAAGACAAAAAGAATAAAACACGGACATTTCACTGGAAAATGTCGAAGCCCCACTCAACATATCTTCTGAATTTTGTTGCTGGAGACTTTGTTGAAGTAAAAGATAAATGGAAAAACGTGCCAGTAACTTACTACTGTGAAAAAGGTAGGGAAGCTGACATAATACGGGCGTTCGGAAAAACACCTAAAATGATTGACTTTTTCTCCAAAAAAACCGGCTTGGATTACCCGTACGAAAAATATGCACAGATAGCTGTTGCGGATTTTATTTTTGGTGGTATGGAACATACTACTTCGACCACGCAGACTGATAACGTGCTTCATGATGAGCGTGCTCACGAGGAAGCACAATATAACTCAGATTGTCTATGTGCGCACGAACTTGCACATCAGTGGTTTGGGAACCTGATAACCTGCAAGGATTGGTCGCATGCGTGGCTCAATGAAAGCTTCGCAACTTACTTCGATGCACTTTTCATGGAACATGATAAAGGTCATGACGAATTCATGTACGAAATGTATCAGAATGCCCAAATCTATTTTTTAGAGGATAAAGAAAAATATAGGCGACCAATTGTTACAAATCTTTTCAAACGGTCGGAGGATCTCTTTGATAGACATCTTTATGAAAAAGGCGCTTGTGTACTTCATATGCTGAGAAATCTTCTAGGTGATGAGCTTTGGTTGGCATCAATAAACAACTACGTGAAAAAAAATCAAAACAAAGCCGTAGAGACGCTTGATCTTATAGAATCCATAGAAGCTGCTAGTGGCATTAACTTGAAAAAATTTTTTGATCAATGGGTATTTAGTGCTGGTCATCCAGAATACAAGGCACTTTATTTCTGGGATGCCAAAACAAAAGAAGCCAACATACATATATCACAAAATCAATTGCAAGATGCTGGTTTGTTCTCTGTGAAAATAAAGTTCGAGCTTACTACAAAAAATGGTGTAAAAACTTTTGAAGAGGTGTTTGAACAGAAAGAGCAGCTATTCAGATATAAAATTGATTCGGAACCTCTAATGCTTCGAATAGACCCAGATAACATAATACTTAAAAAAATCGAAGCTGTAAAGCCAAAGTCCATGTGGATGTACCAGTTGGAAAACGACCCGAACGTGGTTGGGCGTATATTATCTGCATCCGAAATTTCAAAATATGGATCGCAGAAAGATTCTGAAGTCCTTGGAAGGGCGATGTTAAACGAGAAATTCTGGGGCGTACAGGCCGAAATAGCAACTTTGTTGGGTCAAATGAGAAATCAAGTAGCACTTCAATATCTCATAAAAGGCCTTTTGATAAAACATCCGCTAGCCAGGAGATCCGTTGTGGCTGCTCTTGGCGAATTTAGAGATCCAAAAATAATCAAAGAGGTCAAAACAATTCTAGACGATAAAAATAGTTATGTTGTACCTGCCGAAGCCTGTAGAACACTTGGCAAAATGAAAGACCCATCTGTTGAGCCACTGCTTCAGACAATGCTTAAAACGGATTCGTGGTTAGACCTAATACGTGTAGGAGCATTGGATGGGCTTGTTAGCCTTCATGGCAGTGATGCAATAGATAGTATGAAGAAATACGCTCAGCGTGGCACCGTACAAAGAACAAGATTGTTTGCAATAAAAAATCTAGCAGCTATTGGAAAGGGGCGAAAAGACGTTCTCGATATCCTCATTGAACTAACGGAAGATAAATTCGCGCTTGTACAATTAAACGCGGCTAAAGCTCTCGGGGATCTAGGCGATGAAAGGGCTATACCTGTCCTCGAGAAGCTTACCAAAGGCGACAGGTTTGATAGAGTAAAGAGGGCTGCCGAAGAATCAATAAAACAGATTTACCCATGGCTGGACACGGACATTGAAACTTACAGAATTGGTGAAGAGATAAAAAAGAAAATGCAAGATAAAAATACACCTTAACGTGATTTAGATGAATACCAGCAGTTTCTTACGTGAAAATAAATTGTCGTCCTGTGTGTTTTCGACCTCTGGTAACCATGTAAATGAAAATTTTTATTACTTTGCAGGCCTTAGCAAAACATCTCAGGTGACTGCGACATTGATTTTAACTTCTAAGGGTCCTGTGATCCTTACAAACAAACTGGAGCATAAAATTTTCCGTGGGAAGGGAAAATTAGTTCTGATAGAGACCAGAAAAGACGTTGAAGATGCGTTAAAAAAATACTGTAGTAAAAAAATCGGAACGGATTTTTCCTACACTACAGCTTCTCATCTTTCCAGAATAAAAAAAATGGCAAAAGGTAGGGTAACTGATGTTTCGAAATGGCTTGGCGAAATGCGAGCCATAAAATCTGTGTCGGAGATAAAAAAAATAGAGGAAGCCTGCAAAATAACCGAAGATGCGCTAGATGGGGTGGAAAAATTATTAAAAAACGCTAAGACGGAGCAGGCTCTGGCATTAGAATTAGAATATGCGGCCAGGAAAAATGGAGCTGAGGCAATAGCTTATCCGCCTATTGTTGCGCATGGAAAAAATTCTGCACTTGCACATCATATACCCGACAAGACAAAATTAAAAAACGGCCTTTTGCTCATTGATTTTGGAGTTGTTTATGACGGGTACTGCTCTGATACAACTAGGGTTTTCTCCATTGGGGCCGCAAGCGAGAAAATAATAAAAATATACGAAACCGTGCACATGGCACAACAGGCTTCTATAAAATTGGTCAAGAATGGTTCAAGGGCTTCGGATGTTCATATTGCAGCTGACAACATACTTCAGAAGGAATTGAAGCAAAAACTAATTCATAGCATAGGCCATGGACTTGGTGTAGAAGTACATGATTATCCGGAAGGGATAAACAGCAAATCAAAGATTATACTAAAAAATAATATGGTAATAACCATTGAACCCGGTTATTACAACACACATCTAGGCGGTATTAGGATAGAGGATGACGTTGTCGTTGGTAACAGGCCGAAACTATTGAGCAAGGCTCCGTCTAGTATAATCGAACTTTAGCCCTAGTCATCCAGCATCTGAGGCTTGGCAGCATCCTCTTTTTTGAGGTAAACAACATCCCTGCATACTTCACAGTCTACTTCCAAAAATTTCGTTGTTTCCATAATCTGTCTCATTTCTCTTCCACAACATTTTGGTATTTTCTGCATATTAAACCGCCTCTTATGGCATTATATTTTCAGAAACAAAGAATAGTCAATCGTAGCTTCGTTGTCAGCTGAGAGGTCGGCTGTTACGCTGAGAAACAGTGTCATTCCACACTCAAATTGTTTTACACTTCAGAGTGTGAGCAGACTTATAGATCATGCTATTAAAATTAGATACTCCACATATAGCCCACATCTTGTTCTGCATGATCCTCAACTAATAAGCTAATTATATGCCGCCATTTAAATAAGCTTCGGTGCGGTATTCAAACCTGGTTCACTGTCTAGTAAATATAATAGTATGAAATCTTGGCATCGTACTTCATACTTCTATTCGTGTTCCTGACGCCCTATAGTGAATGTTTTTACGCGGCCAGCATCGATATGTTCTTTGAAGCCTGTACCGGCCACTACTTCTATTCCGCGTTTCTCTGCCAAGTCTATCAAAATCTGACTTATTTTGCTATCTACCACCAGAGCGTAGACGTTATTGAAATCATTTATCACTTCTGGTAGCTCTGATAGTGGTATTTTCGTTATTATATCCTGATTTTTGTCTGCCAGGTACGCCGCACGTGTCCCAACAAGATCTTCAAGCAGTTTTGTCAGAAATTTTGATGTGTCTTCGTCAAGTTCTTCTTGTTCCTCTTGTTCTTCTTGTTCTTCTTGTTCGTCTACATCTTCAATCTCAGTTCTTCGCGTTGTTTTTTTCTCTACGACCTGATTAAGCGGAACTTTTTCTCGCAGTGCTTTATAGATTTCTTTCTTTGTGAGCTCCTCTACCTCTTTTCCGGGGTCTGCGCGTGCTACGAAATCTATCTCTGCGATATCGAGAAGTTTTTTCAAATCCAGTTCGCCGCCACGGTCGCCGTCCAAAAATGCTGTTGTGCTTTTCCTCTTTGTAAGATCTATAACAGCTTGCGGTATCTTGCTCCCTTCTATTGCAACTACGTTTCTTATTCCATTCTTCAATAAGTTTATGACGTCCGCACGACCCTCAACCACAATTATTTCATCACCCGTCTCTATGTCAGGTCCGCATGCAAGGCCATTATAGTTTCCAACTTCCCATACCCTTACTGCTTCTTTAATCATGTCCGCCATTCTCTGCGAATCGGACATCCCAGTGCTGTCTGCCATTGCGTGCAATATTTCCTTTGCACGGTCCATTACATAACGTCTCTTCTGACTCCTTACATCTTCTACCTTTGTTACTTCCACATCTGCGTCGCAAGGCCCTACTTTGTCTATTGTCTCCAAAGAGGCCGCTATAAGCGCTGTTTCGCTCGCATCGAGAGAAGAAGGTATAATTATGTCAGCAAAAGACTTGCCCTTATTTGTTTTCACATTTACTTCTATTCTCCCTATGCGTCCCGTCTGCTGCAAATCCCGCAAATCCAGTTCGTTGCCGAGCAGGCCTTCCGTCTGGCCGAATATAGCTCCTATAACATCCGGTCTTTCCACTACGCCATTAGACTGCATCCTAGCGTAAACCATATATTTCGCAAAATTCTGAGCCAATTTGGCCATAAATACCACCTCAATGCCAAGTTGGAATGACTTGTTAGAGCCGCCTGGCCGATCAAACCAACTCTCTATATAAAGGAAGAATTAGTTACGTACCTCTGTCTTAAATGAAAAATGTAAGTATGAAGTCATAATGTTCTTCCCCTTTTCTATTAAGATAGGAATGTTTTTAAGTTTATAGCTGGTCTATAGAAATGCCTTTCTCCTCAATGAATTTCTTGCCTATGTTGCCGTTATTTGCTATTACGTCACTCAGGTGAAGAAATTTCCAGCCCTTGCGAGATATCTTGCAGCCTATGTATGCTATTGCCCCTGCTTTTTCCTTCCATTCCACAAGTTCCGCCAGCTGCTCCTTTGGTACAGTAAAAGCAGAAGCGCGAAATTTCACCTCAAAAACCATGACACGCCCGTCCTTGACCGCTATGATGTCCGGACTTGGCAGATCTATTCGGCCACTCCTCGGCGCTCTTATTGTCATGTATCCCATTCCGGACAGCGCATGTACCAATTCTCTTTCCGCATAATAGCCCTTTGCATAACTATGAACCATTAATAAATTTTTACTTAATAAGATATAAAGAAGCGGCCAGGCGTTGTCTTACTAGCCGATTTTTATGCCTGGTGCTATGAGAGCGGTTATATTTCTGCTTGTGCATTAATCAAAGGGGCTATGAAATGCCCTTAATACCTGCGACTAACTCGAAGTTGGGCT
>CAYJUT010000011.1:0-12177 GCA_964373415.1 uncultured archaeon
TCTACAGAGCCAAAAAGATTAATTTTTCTAGACGTAGATGATTGTTATGGCTCTTATGTCATATACCGCGGGCGTGAAGAAGAACCATCCCGAGCTTCTTGTATAGATATGTATCCTGCTCGCGTTGAACGGCACTATATACGTATCGGGCGCAACGTTACCTTCTAGTATTATTTTATTGTCCGCCTGAACAACCAGCGCGCCGAGCCTGTTCGTCTGCTTGACGGTAAAATTAATTTGGCCGTTTCCGGTTATGGGTATGCTTATTTCATTGCTACCGAAAAGCAGTCCATTGAACACGCGGCCGCCGCGATTCTGCAACCCACTGGGTGCTATATTATGAGAAGGCGTTAGGTTGAAACTGACATTATGCGCGACATCAGGCTGGATTTTCGTGTAGTTTGGCCGGCTGTAATTTACGTAAATAATCTGCCCCGGATCAACGCAACGTCCTGCCTGACACTCAGCGCAATTTGCCACTTTCCTCGCATCATCGTCAAATACGCATTCATTTGTGCCGCATCTGTAAGTCCTATAATTCTGGTATACATTACTGCCCATGCAGAACCTGTCGCCGTAGAAGCCGTTCCTCAGGCTGCACAGGGTCTTTATGCCGTATACATTGCAATACGCCTCGTTGCACTTGCCGTTGTTGCAGCCATTGCTACAACGTTCAACAAGCGCGTCGTTTTTTGAGTAGAAACATTCTGTAGAATTGCAAAAGTAGGAGATTAGCTTGGCGTGCAGTTCGTTGCCCTTACAGCTGTAATCTTCTATGTTGTTATGGCCGCTGGTGTATACGCATCCTGTGTCCGGGTCGCATGCGTCGCCTTCCTGCAGCTGGCACGACTGTACCGAGCATCCGTTAGTGCCGCATGAACGAGTTTCGTAATAGCATAACCGATTTTCCGCACTGATAGTTCCCGGCTTCGGGCAATCGTCCTGTTTGTAAATGCACGAGCAGCTGTTGCATATGCCGTCGAAATAGCATATGTCACCCGTAATATTGCCCTGACAGTCCGTGTTTGTAACACATTGCGCACCGCACCTCAGGGAGCAGGAGTATGTGCAGTTCAACGAAGACTGCACGCACTTATCGGCACCGAAGCTGCTGCCCAGTTCGTTGTTCACGCAACCATCGCACCAGAAGCAGTTGTTGCTTTCGCACGCACCTTCTGTGTAGAAAGCGCACTGGGACGGTGATAGCGAATAAGCAGAATATGCAAATATAGCCAAAAAAGTCAACAGGGTACCAAGCGCCATCCATTTGGCATTCATTGTTAACGTAATAATGCAAATCTATAAAATCTAAGGCAGTCTTGTACTTTCTTCAGACAGAAGTAATCCCATAGAAAGAAAGAAAAATATGCCCAAAAATCAAAAGGGCTACAGAACGGAATAATCTGCTAATTGTTGCAGATTATTTTACACGTTACCGTGCACAGTGCATGTCGCATGCGCCTTCCACTTGACCATCTTGCCTACTCCTATAAGCAGGATACCAAGGAAGTACCATCCGAGCACAGCAACATCGACGGCCGTCGGCGCGCCGCTGTTTAATTGCGTTGTAAATCCGCCCACAAGTGCCCAGAGTCCCAATGCGAACAAAATCCAGGCCACTATCATCAGGCCAAGATTGCATGTGCATTTACCTTTTGCCACTACTTTTGCCGGCATTTCAGCACCTCCATTAACAGTAAAATTATGTTTCAGAGGGTAGATAAAGGTTCTTCGAGGCAAAAACCTGGGATGCTTCCAGTAAACATATGATAGAAACTTGTCGAAAATTCTTCTTCTCCGTAAAATTCCCATACTCAATGATTTATGAACTTCTTGCAGTTTTTTATTGGGCCAAACTTGGGAAATCTGTGCTTGCATTTCCAAAACGTCTCGATTACGTTGTTTCCGTGCTTGAACGATACAACTTTCTCATGCTTCACTTCGTGATCAAAAACATTTGCGATAGCAAATGGATAAGCAGGCATCTTGTCTGTTCGTATTGATTATTCTTCAACCCTGGGCGCTAATATGAAGCCCAGTTGCATCTTGCCGGGCACCTCGAACTGTATTCGCATCGGGTAGTCGTTGGCCATGGCTATTTTCGCCTCGGGCGCCATCTTTTTTGCCTTGACGATCTTTTTCAAATAGTCCAGAGAATATCGTGCTCTTACAGGCTCGTTTATCTCCGTTATCTTGAGCCCGCCTTCGCCTTTCATGAGGTCAAGCTGAGTAAAAGACGAGTCACTCTCGCCTTTCATGGTGAGTTGGTCTTTCCGTACAGTAAATATTACTGAATCTGTTATCAGCTCTGCGTCCTCTACGCCGCTGTTCAGCACTTCGCTGCTCAGCGAAAAGGACGTTCGGAAGTCAAGCTTGTCTATCGGCGGTGTCTCCTCGCGCGATATGTCTATCAGTGGAAGGACAAAACGCCTGGTCGAGCTGCCCCTCAGCGTCATGTCAAGCTTGCCGTCACCTAATTTTATTGTAAGAACATCGTCCTCTGCAGCTCTACGGAGTATCTGAAGAAGATTTTGCAGGTTGAGGCCTATCCTTGTGTCTTCTGTGTATTTGTATTCCTTGAAAACATCCCTGGCTAGGTAGAAGTCAACTACCACAACAACAGCGCGGTCTGAGGCAATCATTTGCATGCCGTATTCCTTGATGTGCATTTCCGTCTCGTCTATAAGCTCGGCTATCGTAGCTATGCTGTCCCTGAGCAGTCCTATGTTTTCAAGTTTAGCCTCGAACATGATTTGCACCTTCTACGCTATCCACAAGTCTCCGGACTATGTCATCCAGATTTTCAGGCGTGGCCATCCAATATATCTCAAGCAGGCCATGTTGCGGTTTTTTGTTATAAGTAAATAGCACCACATCACTTCTATCTTCTAGCGCCAGCGTGAATAACTTGCCATTCATCGAGTACTTTACTGCATCCCTGAGGCCAATGCCAAAACTTTCAAGGCGGCTCACGAACCCGGCGATATCAAAAACGTTTATTTGATAACTGTCGCTGCCGCTTCTCACCGGCCTCGGAAAACTGCTTTGCAGGCCCATGATTATCACTCTTCCCCGTAAACCTTTTTATAAAGACCCATGTCAAGGTCGTTTTTCACCTGCACGGTCTCGCCGCGCAGCTCGTATCCATCTTCCAGCGGTAGCACACGCGCAAATACGCATACAATATCATTGATTTCACAGCTACCGTCCGTAACTATCTGCGCTGTCGAGGAGCCGTCGTCAACAACAATGGTGCCGTTCTGTTTGTCTATTACCCGGCCGAGAATGCGCACACGGACATCTTTTTCCGGGTTTATGTCTGATATCTTCTTCGGGACAGCAGCCAGCCTGTGATACTGCATCTTTTCATCCATGTCAAGAAAGATGTCAAGAAATTATTTAAAATAGGTTGCCTTGCACAGGATTGGGCTTTGAAGACGTTGGTGATTGATGAGTCATGCCTTTCTGGCCTGCGCCTTCCTTTTCCGTTACAAGATCATAAATTCCATACCTATCTAAAAGTTGAGAATAAAGTACACGCCCTTCAAGTTCACCTCTGTACTTGAATATTTTATTTGTCAAAACTCCGTACGGAGAAGTCGATGTACCCTCCCTGTCAAAATCTGGTATAAAACCTAATTCTGGAACGTCATCCGCTATCACAAAAACCTTTCTTTGTTTGCCCACCATATCCACACCTTATTATTATTACCTCAAAGTGGTATATAAAGTTAACCTCTTTAAGAATCAAATGATATATTCGCCGTTGATTTTCACCGGCACGAACATCATGAACGCGCCGCATTTCGGGCATTTCTCGTTCCCGTAGTTGGTTTGCTTTTCGAAGCCGCATCTTTGACATGTTGATTTTGATTTCATCGCGGAAAAATATTACACCAGGCAGTATTTATAGCAGACCGTTCTTTTTTATCTTAGATTCATTGAAAACTGCCATCTTCAGATGGCAGGTGAAGGGAAGAGAAGATATGGTATTCGTTTCAATTTTGTATTTCCGGAAAAATCTGTACGAACCCGGCAAAAAATGAAACACCGGAAAAATAGGACCGTTTTACGCTGGAATTTAGGTAAATAAAAAACAGAATAAGTTCCTTAAAAACTTCAAGGTCTATTCGTCGTCGAAGTCTTCTCCGCCTTCTCCTTCTTCGTCGTCTTCGTCGGCGTCATCCCAATCATCGTCGTCATCGTCGTATTTCATTTTCACGAGTTTTCACCCCTTTCGTTTGTATTGAAAGTTGTTTCTTCATTCAGATATCAAATATTTAAAGCCCTCGCTTTGTGCACGCCTCAATAAAACCGAAGAAAAGGGGGCTTGGATCCTCTAAGCTGCTCCTGAATTCTGGATGTGCCTGCGTGCCGATGAAAAACGGGTGATTAGGCAGTTCGCCGAATTCCATCAGCATGGTTCCGTCAAGCCTTTTATGATATCCGGAAAAAACAAAACCGGCCTTTTCCAGATCATGCACATATTTTGGATTCACTTCGTATCTGTGCCTGTGCCTCTCGAATACAAATTGTTCTTTTTCCATCGCACCCAGCCTGAATAGTTCGCCCCTTTCCTTGAACATCAGAAATTTTTTCACGTCTTTGTCCATCCTTCCTGTTTTCTCGTAAAGATCAAAAACCTTTGTCATGCATTTCAGGACAGCCGCGTAGGCACCCAGTCTCATCGTGCCGCCGTAGCGGTTCTCAGCCATTATTTCTTTCTGTGCCGGGAGTATGTCGATAACGGGATGCGGTGTACTAGGGTCGATTTCCGTGCTGTTCGCTTTTTGAAGCCCGCAAATGTTTCTCGCGTATTCGACAACCGCTAGTTGCAGTCCGTAACACAGCCCAAGGAAGGGAATTTTGTTTTCTCTCGAATATTTTATTGCCGCTATCTTGCCCTCGACCCCACTGCCACCGAATCCGCCCGGAACAACTATTCCATTGTAGTCTTGAAGTTTTTTCAGGCCGGATGGCTCATGCTCAAACTGTTTCGCATCGACCCAGTGTATTTCCACACCGACATCAAGATTGGCACCCGCATGTTTCAGTGCCTCGTTGACAGACATGTACGAGTCTGTGAGCGAGAAATTTCCTATATCAATATACTTGCCCACCATGGCGACCTTGACTGTTTTTTTTGGTTCCTCCAGCCTACCCACGAGCTGTTCCCATTTCGACCAGTCAGGAGTTTTTTTCGGCTCTAGCTTCATACGGCTGAGTATTTTTTTGCCAAGGTTTTCATTTTCTAGGTTGAGCGGCACGCTGTAAATTGTCTTTACGTCGGGCGCGGATATTACGTGGTCGGCCTTTACGTTCGCATTTTCCTGTATTTTATTTTTCCTCACATTGTCCAGCGGCTTATTCGCCCGGCATAGAACGAAATCCGGAAATATTCCTGTCTCGTTCAGCATGTGTATGGCCTGCTGCGTCGGCTTCGTCTTCATCTCTCCTATGTTGTCTGGAACAGGAAGATATGTCACAAGGATATGCACCACATTTTCCCAGCCCATCTCTATCTCAAGGCTTTTTGTCGCAAACAGGTATGGCATGTTCTGGTAGTCGCCTATTGTCCCTCCGATTTCAACAATCACAAAATCGTACTCATCGCCGTTTGGTTGCTTTGCGGCTTCGAGTATTCTCCTCTTTATTTCGTTGGGAACCTCAGGTATGACTTCAACAGTTTTGCCAAGATACTCGCCGCGCCTTTCCTTGTCTATCAGTTCCTTGTATATCTGGCCCGTTGTCACGTTGTTGCGTCTTGGTATGTCGTAGCCAAGGAATCTCTCGTAATTGCCGAGATCCTGGTCTATCTCTCCGCCATTATCAGTTACCCACACCTCGCCATGCTCCGTGGGTCTCAGCGTTCCTGCGTCGTAATTTATGTACGGGTCTATCTTTACCGCCGTTGTCGAGAAGCCGTATTCTTGCAGAATCTTGCCGATGGATGCGGTTGCGATGCCCTTTCCAACACCCGATATGACTCCGCCCACAACGACAATTATTTTCATCAGCTCTGAATTAAATCGAAAGTATAAAAGTGTTTCCTGGGACATGCCTGTGAAAAATCTATAAATAATGTGCGCTACTAGCTGGAGCATACCCAACACGTAGCTTATTTTTTGATTAATTATCTTAGATTCATTGAAAACTGCCATCCTCTTGTGGCAATAAATCCGGGATCCTATCGTTGACAAACCCATGACTAAAGTCATGGATCATATTACCAACGATATGATTTCTCCTGAACTTTCAGGAATAATTAAAACCACGCAGCCTGGAACCTATATATACTATTTCAACATATATATTAGATTACGTTATTCAGTTCTCTGTGATTCGGTGGTTGCGAAGTGGCGAGAAAAAAGAAAAGCAAGTACGTTAAAACGCACATTGAAACCTGGAAGTGCAAGGACTGCAGCTTCGAATGGTCTTACAGGACCATGAAATGCCCTCTTTGCTATACTGCAGGCATGATAAAAATCGTTTAGTCATTTTTCCTTTTATTTTTCTAGCTCTGTTGAAATGCTCAAAGAAAAGCAGCGACGTAGACCTATACGTCTATTGACGTATAGGTCAGCTAGGAGTATTGTGGGAACACAATACTCCTCACGTCGCTGCTTTTCACTAGGTTTTCAACAGAGCCATTTTTCTCTATAATTCTTCGTTTATCCATGCATTGAGTTTTGTTATTTGATATGCAAGAGTCAATTTATCTTGTAAACTTCCTTGTAGTATTTACAATATTTTTTGATAGGACATATTTTACATCTTGGGTTTCTGGGCATGCAGATGTTTTGCCCGAATTGCACGAACAAGTCATTGAGGTCGATCCAGTATCTTTTTGGTAAAATCTCTCTTAACTCCGTTTCGGTTTTTTCTGGTGTTTTAGTTTCTACCCATCCCAGCCTGTTGCTAACTCTGTGGACGTGAGTGTCTACTGGAATTCCATGCTTTTTGAATCCGTAAACAACAACAATATTTGCCGTTTTTCTTCCGACACCCTTGAATGTCATCAGAGTGTCGATGTCCGGGGGGACTTTGCCTCTGAATTCTTTTACAAGACGCTGGCTTATCGCCTTGATTCTTTTCGCCTTTGTCTTGTAATAATTAACGGGTCTGATTATGGCCGCCAGTTTTTTTACATTAATAGATGCTATTTTTCCGGGCGTGTCAGCTGTCTTATAGAGATCTTCGCTTACCTTTGCTGTTGTTGCATCCCTTGTTCTTAATGAGAGTATGCATGACACAAGAACCTTGAACGGGTCTCTTTCCTGAGCTATTTCGGTAAGAGCCGGCACGATGAACTTTCCCCTGTTTTTCTTAAGGGTTCTTATCACTGCAGGAATTTCTTTTTCCATATAAAATTATTCATAATTTCTGCTTTTATAGTGACAAGTTACCCGATATCAAGATTAATGTAATGTTCCCGGTTTACGTTATAGTTCTTAAGTATTTTTTCTGTTTATTATCCTCATGGTAAAGTTCGCCCACATGTCTGACTGCCATCTTGGTTCTTGGTCCAGCCACCCTGAAATGAAGGACAAGCCGCTTGAGGCATTCGAAACCGCGATAGAGATGTGTATTTCTGCGAACGTTGATTTTATAATCATAGCTGGCGACCTTTTTGACACATCTCTGCCAGGCGTGGATGTATTGAAGCATGCCGCAGGTGTTTTTCGCAAATGCAAGGACGCAGGCGTACCAGTTTATATTGTGGCTGGCTCGCACGACTATTCACCAACAGGCAAAACAATGCTTTCCGTGTTCGAGAGCGCCGGCCTCGTTATTGACGTTGCAAAATATCGCGACGATGGCAATAAAATGCATCTTGATTTTACGGTCGACAAAAAGACAGGTGTGAAAATCACGGGCGTTTTCGGCAAGAAAGGGTCTCTTGAAGTCGGGATGTTTGAAAGGCTTGAAATTCCTGAAGAGTCCGGGCCAAAGATATTTGTGTTCCACTGCGGCATAGACGAACATCGCATAATGAAAGGGATGACTTCTGTGCCTGTTTCACTGCTTCCGGACGGTTTCGATTATTATGCAACAGGTCATATTCATATGAAACGGATTTACGACATCGAAGGTAAAAAAATCGCCTTTCCTGGCCCTTTGTTCCCGACAAGTTTTGACGAGCTTGAAGATTACAACAGTGGATTTTATATTGTGGACTGCAATGACAGCGTAATCGTGGAAAGAAAAACTGTCAGGCTTTTCGACGTCCTTCTTGTTGAAGAAGATGCCGGCAGCAGGACGCCAGGCGAAGTAGAGGGCAGTATAATGGAAAAAATAGACAAAAATCTCCGGAACACGCTTGTCCTGATAAAGGTTTCAGGCACGTTAAAGTCCGGGAAGCCTTCGGACATAGATTTCAAGAATATTACGGGACGTGCCGAGTCCATGGGCGCCATAGCCGCCAAGAAAAATATTAACAGGCTTCTGTCGCCTTCTCTGGAAGAAGTGGAAGTGGAGGCGGCAAGCATGGACGAGATAGAGAAGCGCATAGTCGCCGGACACGCCGAGAAAATGAAGATGCATGACAAGGATACTACGGATCTTATAATTTCCTTGATGAACACGCTCAAGGATGAGAAGGGCGAGGACGAGACAAATGCGACATTCGAGGAAAAAATAAAGGGCAATTCGAAGAGGCTGTTGGGATTATGAAAAGATTTTTTAGGCAAGGAAGGGAATTTCCAGATTATATCGTCAAAGACGCGAAAATGGCAACAGCGGAAGCAGGAAAACAGGACAGGGAGCTAAGGGTAGCATTTCTTTCGGATTACAAAGAATACAAGCCCGGCAGCCCAATGAAAATAAACCTTGTTGTTGTTCGCGATAAAAAACTGGTATCAGGAAATTATGATAGCCTGAAGGTTTTGTTTCCCCGGGAAACTTACGTAGGATGTTATTCTATAGAGGGATTTTTGCCGGAGGAGTTCGGGGACAGCAATACACTGGACCCTGCGAGAAAGGCTGTGTTAACAAAAGTGAGGGAAGAAGGCAGGCTGGTCTATCGCCGCAGACGCACTTTTTGGGAATTGATAAACAAAATTTTATATCAGGCTGGTGTTTGAAATGCTTCTGAAATCGCTTCGCATGAAAAATATTCGCAGTTATCTGGATCAGGCAATAGAATTTCCTGAAGGCTCCACGCTATTGTCAGGAGATGTCGGCTGCGGCAAATCCACCATTTTGCTTGCGATGGACTTCGCGCTTTTCGGACTGCGCAAGGGAGAGCTCGGCGGCACGGACCTGCTGAGACATGGCAAGAACGAGGGGAGTGTCGAGCTTACATTTGACGTCAGTGGAATGGAAATCACAATCAAAAGAACGCTGAAGCGCTCGAAAGGTGCTGTGGGCCAGGACAGCGGAACACTTTCCATGAACGGCACTGAGCAGGAGCTGATGCCTGTCGAGCTGAAGGCAAAGATGGTGGAGATGCTCGGATATTCGCAGGACATAGTGAGGAAGAACAGGCCGATATTCCGATACACTGTCTATACGCCGCAGGAAAAAATGAAGGACATATTATTTGACGAGAACACGCGGCTGGAGACTCTTAGAAAAATATTCTCCGTTGACAAGTACGGCCAGATAAAATCGAATGCAAAGATGTTTGTCAGTGAGCTACGCAGCATGAAGCGCGAGAACGAGGCGCTGTCGAAGGATCTGGAAAAAAAGCTGGCTGAAAAACAGGAAAAGGAAACGGAACGCGAGAGGCTGCTTGTTATGCTCGACAGACACAATATAGAGCTTTCCTCATTGAATATGCTGCTTCAGGAAAAGCAGGGAGAGTTTGACGCACTCAAAAGAAAAATGAGCGAGATGGAATCTGTCAGACGTGAAATTGCAAGGAAAGAGGCGGAAATAAGAGTCAAATCCGGAAGGCTGCCCGTAATAGAGAGAGAGATGTCGTCTATAAGCGAAAAAACATCTTCCTTTTCTTTCACTAAGGAAAATTATGATATTTCTGCGTTGGTGAGTGAAATGGACGAGCTGGAAGGGAAGAAGGGCAAGCTCATAAGCGAACAGGCGGTGCTGACGAGTGAAATGTCACGCCTTGGTTCTGTCCTGAAAGATGGCGTCTGCAGCTTTTGCGGCCAGAAGATAAATGACAAGACAGGTTTCCAGAAGCATCTGTCCGAGAAGGAATGGATTCTTTCAGAACTGAAGAAGAACACGGAATTCGCGGACGCAAGGCTGATAAAACTGAAAGAGCAGAAGCGGCTCACGGAAAAAATAGAGAGCGAGATGAGGCTTAGGGAAGAGTATGAAAAAAGGAAAAATTCACTGGAAGCAGAGCATGCCTCGATAACATCTGATTTAACAGCTTTGCGTGACGAGCTTTCAATGCTCTCCTCTGTGGACAAATCAATTGTCGAGGAAAATTACTACAAAATAGAAGAGGAAATAAATTCGGTAAACATGTCCAGGCTTGTTGCGGAGAAAGAAAAATCAAGATGCGAGCAACAGCTATATGACATGAAAAATTTTCTCCTGTCAGTCGACAGGGAAGTAAAAGAAAAGCAGGCTGCGCGCGATAAAATTATTTACATAAACGAGCTTGTAAGCTGGTTTGACACTTATTTTATCGAGTTGATGGACATAATAGAAAGGCGTGTCATGGCCGCTCTTCAGCAGGTTTTCAATGATTTTTTCCAGAAATGGTTCGGCATAATAATGGGCGAACAGTTTTCCGTCAGGGTCGATGAGAATTTCTCCCCGGTCATAGAACAGAACGGCTATGTAACGGAATACTCAAACCTTTCAGGCGGCGAGAAAACGGCTGTCGCGCTTGCCTACAGGCTCGCGTTGAACAGGGTGATAAATGCCATGATAGAAACGATAAAGACGAAAGACATTCTCATACTTGACGAGCCCACAGACGGCTTCAGCAGCGAGCAGCTCGACAGGATACGCGACGTGATAGCCGAGCTGCAGGTAAAACAGGTTATTCTGGTTTCACACGAGCCGAAAATAGACACGTTCGTTGACAACGTGATAAAAGTCTACAAGGAAGACCACATATCAAGGGTGGTTTATTGACGGCATTGGCCTGAATGGTCCAAAAAATGCGTATGGTTGATATGTTCAGTTTTTTCAATCCCAAGCCCTTCCAGTATATTGCCCACATATTCTACAAGCTCACCGCCTGTTCTGCCTGAGAAGGATGAATAGTCTTCAGTCAGAAGAAGTTTTCCACTGCCCAAATCTAATACGGCTGTGTAAGGCTTGCCGTTTTTAGCGTATGTATATGCGTGCAGTCTTTTGCCACCATTTATAGCAACTTCATTAAAAACATCGTTCAAAAGACCGTCGCCTTCTGGTTTGTACTGTTCGGGACATATTCTTCCATTTTGAGCGTAGCCGAATACATGGTTTTTTTCTGCCTCTATGCGTGATGGTTGCGGCTGTGCTGGTTCGTGAGGATGTCGAGTATATTGCTGTTGGGTCTGCTGTCTTTCGAATTCTTCACGCGCGCGGTTATAACCGGCTTCTTCACCTTCTTTTCTGGCTAACTGCTCTCGTAATTTCTGATTTTCTTTCAGCAGTTGTTCATTTTCCTGCGCGAGCTGGCTTGGTGCGTTTTGCAGCTCATATCGGCCACTGGGCGACATAGCATATCCAGCTGACATAGCGTATCCAGGCGGCGGGATCAGGCCGTTTCTCATTGCTCTTTGCTCCCATACCGTCAGCTGCCATGGTTGTGGAAGATTGCTCCACTGAAGGTATTCTATTTCACTACGGAACATAGGCCTCGGTCCGTACCATGCAGGAAACCAGAAATTAGAATAAAAATAACCCGGAAAACCGCTATAGAACGGCATTCCATTTGAATAATAAAAGCTGATCAAGAAATTTCTACTTCTTCTATCCACGCCAGTCTGAAATTGCCGTCCGTCTGCTCTTGGTCCTATAACTTGTCTAGGAGCATCACGCGGCACAGCCATTCGTGGTACAGGCGGTACACGATTAGGCCGCTGTGCCTCTGCAGGGCTAACTGCGAGCATAGACGCGGCTAATGCAGGAGCTATCAGTTTTTTCGCTGAACGTTTCCAGTATCCGTTTGCCATAATAAAATGATATTCGAAAGGCTTTTATATTAAGCAGATACGGCTCTGTTGAAAACCTAGTGAAAAGCAGCGACGTGAGGAGTATTGTGTTCCC
>CAYJUT010000012.1:0-12004 GCA_964373415.1 uncultured archaeon
AGCTGCAAAGGAAAACGGCGGGAAAGAAATGAAATTTGTAATGATAAAAAGAAGTTGCTGGCACAAAGAAATAATATGTTTCTTTGACTGCAAGCTACTTTCTTGCGAAGAAAGGAGCTTAATGGTGTAAAAATGACCGACTTAATACAATACGAAAATTGCTGGTTCGAGATGCGGACCATAGATACGCGCATAGTGACCAGGGACTTGGAGGATTTTCTCAGAAAATCAGAAGTTCTATCAAAATTTCAGGACGTTACTTTGTATAGAATCGAAAAATCAAATTCTGGCATGAAGAGGTCCAGATTGCATTTGTGAATAAGGTGAACAGAATGAATCGTAATAAAAGAAGAGTCAAAACTTTGAAAATTAAAGTAAAGAAAGGTGATGTTAGACTCGATATATACGAAATGAAAAACCGTAAAATGAAAATTGATGTAAAATTCCGTGGGTCTATTCCTAAAAAAGTAAAATCTGAACTAAGAAAAATTGCTGGAACATACTGACGTGATAATTATGGCAACAAAAAAGAAAGAGGAAAACGAGATAGACATATTCAAGAGCAATCTGGTGCCCAAGCATGAGATACTCGGCGGAGAGGAAAAAGCTGACATGCTAAAAAGGCTCAACGTGTCGCTGAAGCAGCTTCCGCGCATAAAGGAAGACGACCCGGTCGTGAAGATACTCCAAGCCAAGCACGGCGATGTCATAAAGATAACGCGCAATTCTCTGGTTGCGGGAGAGTATCATTATTACAGGGTGGTCGCATAATGGCAATTGAAATTATAAGAGAAGACAATGTAATGGGATCAAAGTTTTATTGTGTTGCTCCCAGTAGACACGGTTTTTATATTCGGGCGATGGAGATGAGGTCAGATCATTTTTAAAAAAGCACAGACATGCGGATGTTAGAATTTATTCGAATAACGCGGTGCTGAATATAGATACGTCGGAAATATGGGGCAGATAGTTATGGGTAACGTACGACAATTCAGAACTCTTTTGAAATCGTTCAAGAAGGATGTGGGATTCGTAGACCACCAGATAAAATCATTCAACGAGTTCATCGATTTTCGTATACAAAGGATAATAGACGAAATCGGCGAGATAGAGTTGGAAACGCCGGAACTTGCAGAATTCAAGATAAAACTAGGTAAAGTGAGGGTGCCCAAGCCTGTTGTAAAGGAGGCGGATGGCGCAACGAGACCGATATCGCCAATGGAATCACGTGTGCGCGATCTGACTTACTCCTCTCCTATTTTTGTTGAAATGGTGCCTGTAATAAACGGCGTCGAGCAGGAGTCGCAGGAAGTTAAACTGGGCGACCTGCCTATAATGCTTAAGTCAAAGCTTTGCGTGCTCAACGGAATGACACGCGAGGAGCTTATAGAAAATGGCGAGGATCCGGATGACCCTGGCGGCTATTTCGTGATAAACGGAACAGAACGTGTAATTGTCATGGTCGAAGAGGTCCTGTCGAACAGGCCTATAATCGAAAGAAAAGGCGAGACAGAAACTGCCCGCATAAACAGCGAATCATCCGGATTCGTGCAACGGCATACCATAGAAAGAAAAAGCGGAATAATTGCAATCTCATTTGCAAATCTCAAGAAACTCCCGGTAGTGGTGCTGATGCGCGCGCTCGGCATGGAGACCGACAGAGAAATAGTCGAGTCCATCGCGGCAACTGATGAAGAGAAACAGGAAATATACTTCAATCTTTACGAATTCGACGTGAAAACAGCCGAGGATGCCAAGGAGTTCATAGGAAAGAAGATGAGGATACCACAGAAAGAGTACAGGGACAAGAGGATAAACGACATAATGGACAAGTATCTCCTGCCACACATGGGCCAGAAGAAGGGAGACAGGCTGAAGAAGGCCCAGTATCTTTCGCAGGTTGTTAGAAAAGTACTTGCGGTCGGGCTGAAGGAGGCTGACGAGCAGGACATAGACCACTATGAAAACAAGAGACTGCGCATGGTCAGCGACTTCATGGAAATACTCTTCCGCTCTATACTGCTTGGAAAATACGGACTGGTGTCTCGCATAATATACTCGTATCAGAAACTGATCAAGAGGGGCAAGATGCCTTCCATAAAATCAATAGTTGAATCTGATTATCTTACAAAAAGAATAATCTCGCACATGGCAACAGGTCAGTGGATAGGCGGCCGAACCGGCGTTTGCCAAAGACTAGAGAGAACAAACCACGTCCGTACCATCGCCCATCTGAGAAACATCATCTCACCTCTGTCGGCCTCGCAGGAACATTTCGAGGCGCGTGCACTTCACGCAACGCACTGGGGAAGACTATGTGCAGAAGAGACACCAGAAGGCGTCAACATAGGTCTGAGAAAATATCTTGCACTGTTCGGTATAATAACCGAAACCAGTAAGGGCACTGAAAACGTAAGAGAACTCGTCAAGAAAGAAATCAGCGAAGAAGGGACAATAATATTTATAAACGGAGAAATAACAGGCAGAACGCAGAAGCCGCATGAGCTTGTTAACAAACTGAAAAACAAGAGACGTTCCGGCGGAATAGACCCGCAAATAAGCATAATATACAACAACGATTTCAACGAGGTGCACGTGAACACGGATGCCGGCAGGCTACAGAGACCTCTCATCATAGTTGAAAACGGCAGGCCGCTTCTTGCTGACAGTCACATAGAAAAAATAGAAACGGGCGAATTGACATGGCACGACCTCATAAAACAGGGCGTAATTGAATACCTTGATGCAGAAGAGGAGAACAACACATACGTTGCGATTGACAAAACGCATTTGACAAACGAGCATACGCACATGGAAATAGACCCGGGCGTGATACTGGGAATGTCTGCGTCGCTGGTACCTTTCGGCACTCACAACAGAGGAGACCGTGTAAACTTCGGGGCAAAGATGTCGGGGCAGGCGCTTGGCATGTTTGCAACCAATTATCTAATGAGAACTGATACGAAATCTGACGTGCTTATCTATTCGCAGGTGCCGCTCGTAAACACCGTATTCGCCAATGAGTCGGACATGGACACGCACCCGCAGGGACAGAACATAACGATAGCGGTCATGAGCTTCAACGGCTACAACATGGAAGACGGAATAGTATTCAACAAGGCATCAATCGAAAGAGGATTCGGCCGCTCTGCATTCTTCAGAAGCTATGCGACAGAAGAAAAGAAATACTGGGGCATAGAGAAGGACGAAATAAAAATACCTGACAAATCAGTAAACGGCTACAGGACAGAAGAGGCATACGCGAATTTGGGCGAGGACGGCATAGTCAACCGCGAGACATCAGTGGAATCCGGCGACGTGCTGATAGGAAAAGTGTCCCCGCTAAGATTCTTCGGGCCTGTCGAAAGCTTCATGGTCGAAACGGAAAACCGCCGGGAAACTTCAGAGACAATAAGGCACGGTGAGGAAGGCATAGTTGATAATGTAATAATAACAGAAACGATAAGCGGCAACAAGCTTATAAAGATAAACGTGCGCAGCGACAGGATACCGGAACTGGGCGACAAATTCGCATCAAGACACGGGCAAAAAGGCGTCGTTGCGCTGATAGTTCCGGAAGAGGACATGCCTTTCACCGCCAAGGGAATAACCCCTGACATAATAATCAACCCACATGCAATACCGAGCAGGATGACGCTTGGGCAATTGCTAGAGATAATAGCATCAAAGATGGTAGCGCTGTCCGGAAGGGAAACGGACGCGTCTGTTTTCAACGAGATAACTGAAGAGGCAATAAGGGACTCTCTCAGGAAAATGGGCTTCAGGGATGATGGAAAGGAAGCCATGTGCGACGGATCTACAGGAAGAATGCTCGAGGCGAGAATACTTGTAGGACCCTGCTATTACCAGAAGCTGCACCACATGGTTGCAAACAAAATACAGTCAAGGGCACGCGGGCCGGTAACACTGCTGACAAAACAGCCTACGGCAGGACGAGCAAAGCAGGGTGGTCTGAGATTAGGAGAAATGGAAAAGGACTGCCTTATCGCGCACGGTGCTGCGCTGCTGCTGAAGGAACGGTTCTCCAGCGACAGGTACAAGATACCTATCTGCGAGAAGTGCGGGCTTGTTGCGGTAGAGGATTTTGCAAAGGGCAAGAAGTACTGCGTCGTGTGCAAGAAGAGCAAGGTAATAGACGTGGAAATGAGCTACGCATTCAAACTGATGCTTGATGAACTGAAATGCCTTGGCATATACCCGAAAGTGAATGTGGAGGAATAGGCCCCTTTCTTTTGAAAAAAGAAAGTCCCCTGGGTTCAAAGAAAAATATTATAAAAGGTGAATGTGGAGGAATAAAAAATGGTGGATATAGCTATCTACGATATAGAGCATATAATGGGAACCGAGCGTCTTCAGTCTGAACAGTTGCGCATGCTTGAACAAGGTGGTTTTGTTTTTGTAACAGAACATAATACACATTTCTTACCAAGACGTGAGATCGGAACCTTTCCGCTTCCAAATGTATGGTATGATATTTATCTTGCAGTCACAGATGACAATGGTGCATACATCTCCAATGAACTAAAAACTGCGGGCATTAATTATTCAATAGCTGATGGAGCGGAGCAAGCTACAGCAGAAAAAGGTGATTAATAATGACTGAAAATAAACTTATTCCATATGCGATATTAAACGTACGTGACAGGGATGTGACAGGATATCTGGCGATAGGTTTTGTGGACGCAAGAAATGACATCCCACCAATGAGGCCCCGCAGGATCCTCGGACAAAATGCAATAGTTCGCGTTATGCCCCATGAATCTGGAGACCTGAAGGGCAGCGCCATTTATGTGCTTTCATCCTCAAGAGCAGGTGTTGTAAGACGTATCCAGAACCTTGCTGGCAACAGGTCACTAAGACCGATGACGGAAGAAACATCACAGAACCTGCAAAACTTACAGTGATAATTATGACTTCAGTAAAAAGCCTGGAATTTGGATTCATGTCGCCGAAGACAATAAAGGAAATGGCGGCGATCAAGATAGAACATGCGGAGCTGTACGATCCGGACGGCTACCCAATAGACGGCGGGCTCACAGATTTGCATCTGGGCGTAGTGGACCCCGGATTGCGATGCAGGACATGCGGCGGCACGATCGGACAGTGCCTCGGCCACTTCGGATACTTGGAACTGATAAAACCGGTAGTGCACCCTCTATACGGCAAAAAAATCTACACGATACTTCGTAGCATATGCAGAAAATGCTCAAAACCTCTCGATCAGGATGAGGAAGTAAAGAAAATGAAAAATCCTCTAAATGAACTTTACAAGAAAAAGAAAAGTACATGCCCTCACTGCGGCGAAAAACAGAAGGAAATAGAATTCCAGAAGCCGACTTCTTACAGGGAAGGAAAATTGGAACTAACAAGCGAAGAAGTAAGACAGCGGCTCGAGAAGATAACAGAGGAGGATGCAAAGGCGCTCAAGATAGAGGGCGGGCGACCTGAATGGTTCGTGCTTACAATACTACCAGTACCGCCTGTTACAGTAAGACCGTCAATAACATTAGAGACAGGTGAGAGGAGCGAGGACGACCTGACCCACAAGCTCGTGGACGTGGTGCGCATAAATGAAAGACTGCGCAAGAACCTGGAAATAGGCGCACCGGATTTCATTATAGCGGACATCTGGGAATTATTGCAGTATCATATTTCTACTCTGATGAACAATGAGATAAGCACGCTACCGCCTGCGAGACACAGGTCGGGCAGGGCGCTGAAGACGCTCATGCAAAGATTGAGCAAGAAAGAAGGTCGTTTCAGGGGCAACTTGTCCGGCAAGCGTGTAAATTTCTCGGCGCGTACAGTCATATCACCGGATCCCCGCATATCGATAAACGAAGTCGGCATACCCATGGACATCGCGAAAGAGCTGACGCTTCAGGTGAAGGTGACAAAGAACAACATGAATGAGCTCAAAAAAATAATACTTAACGGGCCAAAGGTACATCCAGGCGCAAACTACATACTGCGTTCTGACGGGATAAGGAAAAAAATTACCGACGAGAACAAAAAGGACATTGCAGAGGAGCTTGACGTCGGCTACATTGTGGAAAGACATCTCATCAACAATGACATAACGCTGATGAACAGACAGCCCTCGCTGCACAGGATGTCAATGATGGCGCACCGTGCAAAGATCATGCCTTACCAGACTTTACGCATCAATCTGGCAGTCACAATACCTTACAACGCAGACTTCGACGGGGACGAAATGAACCTGCATGTGCCACAGACGGAAGAGGCGCAGACAGAAGCAGAGATGCTCATGCTGGTGGAAAAGCACATACGCTCACCGAGATACGGCGCGCCTATAATAACAGGCAAGCACGACCATGTGACCGGCTCCTATCTTCTCACAAAGAAGGACACAAAATTCTCGCGCAAGGAAGCGGCCGAGCTGCTCTTTGCAATAGGCATAGAAGACTTCGAGATAAAGGACGAATACACAGGCAGGGAAATATTCAGCATGCTGCTTCCGAAAGACCTTAATCTTGAGTTCAAATCATCCATGTACAGCAGTGGTTTCGATGACGAGATGGTCGTGATAAAGAACGGCGTTCTCAAGAAGGGTGTTATAGATGACGACGCCCTTGGCGAGAAAACCGGCAAACTCATAGACGCAATAGAAAGAAAATGTGGCAGCGAGATCACACGGCAGTTCATCGACAAACTTACAAGACTTTCGCTCGATATTGTCACGAAGAAAGGATTTAGCATATCCGTATCCGATACGAACATATCAGAGAAGGCGAAGAAAAAAATAGAGAAAATAATAGAGGATTACGGGACTAATTCGGAAAAACTCGTGAAGGATTACAACACAGGCAGAATAGAAGCAACAGCCGGTATGACGAAAGAGACTGTTTTTGAAAACAAGATACTCCAGCTGGGAGGTATGGCTTCCAACGAGGCCGGTGAAATTGTAAAAGCCGACCTGCCATTCAACTCAGCAGTTGCGATGGCAGTCACAGGTGCAAGAGGATCTTTCGTCAACCTGACGCAGATGTGCGCCTTCGTGGGACAACAGTCACTGGAAGGGGAAAGAATACACAGAGGCTTTGCAAAAAGAACTACGTCGCACTTCAAGCCAGGCGACATCGGATTGAAGGCATGCGGCTTCGTGAGCCACGGATACAAACTGGGCCTGGACCCGTTCGAATTTTTCTTTGACGCAATGAACTCCCGCGAGAACCTCATGGATAAATCACTGCATACGAGACACTCCGGATACATGGAACGAAGGCTCGTCAACGCACTGCAAGACTTGCGCGTCGAATACGACGGCACGGTGCGCGACAGCAAAAATCATATTATTCAGTTCGTTGCGGGTGAAGACGGCGTCGACCCCGCAAAGAGCGACGAAGGCAAAGTTGACATAGAGAAGGTGCTGGGATAACCCTTTTCTTTCAGGAAAAGAAAATCCTTAAGGCAAAAGAAACATACTAAATGGTGGTTCACTGACGTTCACTAAAGTCAAAGAAAATATTATAAAATGAGGTAAAATAATTATGACAGAAACACTGCCGAAAAAAATCATGGAAGACTTCGAGGAATACTGCAAGAAGAACGGGATAAGCGGCAAGCAGCGAGAGGAGAAGCTGGCTGCGCTAATCAAGGCGATGGAAAAATACAAGTACGAACCCGGCGAGGCCATAGGCGTAATAGCCGCGCAGTCCATCAGCGAACCAGCCACGCAGATGACCATGAGAAGTTACACGATGGCGTCGCAAAGCGACCGCTTAAGCAAGGTCACGCACGGGTTGCCGAGACTGATAGAGATATTCGATGCACGCAAGACTTTCGAAAAGAACATGTACATCTACCTCATCGAAGGGTACAACACGAAGGAAAAGGCGAAGGAGATAGCGAGCAAGATAAAATCGCTGAAAATAAGCGACATAATAGTTTACGACTCTATAGACCTTGTCAACATGCGGATAGAGATCGAGCTTGAGAAGGAAAGTTACAAGGATGAAGCGAAAGCGCTTCTTGAAAAGCACGCAAAGGACTGCGACATCACAACAAGGGGAAAAAACATTTACATAAAGCCCAAAAAAGACAACGTGAAGAACCTGCGAAAAATAAAGAACAAGCTCCTGAAACTGCACACGCAAGGCGTCAAGGGCATAGACAATGTCATAGTAATAAAGGAAGACGAAGACTGGATAATACAGACAACGGGAACGAACCTCAAGAAGATATTGTACATAGAAGGCATTGATATAGCAAGGACGAGGACAAACGACATACACCAGATCTACGATGTGCTCGGAGTTGAAGCTGCGCGCAACATAATATTGCAGGAAGCGAAAGAGACACTGGACGAACAGGGACTTGATGTTGACGTGAGACATCTCATGCTTCTTTCAGACATGATGACATTTGACGGAACAATAAAGGATATAGGAAGATACGGTGTCTCAGGAAAGAAAGCCAGCGTACTTGCACGGGCAAACTTCGAAGAGACAAAGAAACATCTTGTTAATGCGTCTTTCTATGGCGAGAAAGACAGACTGGAAGGTATAATAGAGAACATACTCATTGGCCAGATAGCTCCCGTTGGCACCGGAATGGTAGAACTTGCGGTAGACATCGAAAAGATGAAAAAATCGATAAAGTAAGGTTTTCTTTTAGAAAGAAAACCTTAAGCAAAAGAAATATATTATAAATTTGGAGAAATGGAATAATAGAAGTAATAATAAAAGAATTATATTACAAAAAACAGAAAATAATCTAGGGGGAAATGAAAAAATAATATTTGAAGATAGGGTTTGTAAGATCCCAGGTTCTTTTGGGGTGAAATCTAGACCTTTTCTTTCAAGATGTAGCAAAGCTTTGCGACATACATCGGAGCTCTGCTCCAATAATGAAAGGGATCGATATGACAGGTGAAATAATAGGTGCAAAGGAGATCAGCAAAGCCATAAAGGCGGGCAAAGTCAAAAAGGTAGTCGTGGCCAGAAACTGCCCGAAAACCCTGGTAGACAAGCTCGGCAGCATCAAGGTTGAAGTGTTTGACGGCGACCAGTCGCAGCTTGGAACGAAATTAGGCAAACCGTTTCCTGTGGCAATGGTAGGCCTTAAAGACCTTTATGAAGAATTGAAATGAAGAGGATTTTATGAATTTGGAAAGCATGGTAGACAAGACGGCTCTTATTCTTTTTGAAGTTAACACACTATGTTCGTGATAATCATGAAAGTTACTCTAGATCAAAATACAATCCAGTCAATAAGCCTGTTTCAGAATCTCACGGGTTCGTCTGTAGTGGATGCGATAACAGAAGACAACGAGATATATTTTGTAGTCGCGCATGGCCAGTACGGCTCTACAGTGGGTAAAAACGGCTCCAAAATTAAAAATGCAGAGCGCGTGTTCAAGAAAAGCATAAAGGTTCTAGAATACTCGGAGAGTGCGGAGGAGTTCATAAGGAACCTCGTACGGGATGCGCAGGAATTCTCTGTCAAGGACAAGATAATAACGGTGAAGGTAAAGCCGTCCGACAAGGCAAAGATAATAGGTCGCGCAGGCAGGAACATCAAGATAATAAACAAGTTCCTGCAAAGGTTGTTTGATATTGATGAGCTGAAGGTGAAATAATACCGATCTTTTTCTTGGAAAGAAAAAGCTAGGTCTCCCAAAAAGAACATATTATGATTATGGCTCGTTGGCGTTCGCAAAGGAATAAATTACACTTTTAAGCTTTCTCTATCAAGATAGGAAAGTAATATCCCGAAGACGGAGTCGAGGACAAAACCCTTTCTTGGGGTAAGACCTAGACCCTCTTTCGGGAAAGAAAGGGATCGATATGGCAGGCGAATTTGCAGCGAGAAAACTGAAGAGGGACAGAAAGAGGTACAAGTGGAAGCAGATTACTTATAGAAATCGCATCCTCCAGCTGAAAAAAAAGAAAGATCCGCTGGAAGGGGCGCCGCAGGCAAAGGGCATAGTCCTCGAAAAGCGAGTAGTAGAGCAGAAGCAACCGCACTCAGGTCTCATCAAGTGCGTTTCTCCGGATACGCATATAAACATAGCTGATGGGTGTTTTGTTGAAATAGGCGATATGGAAAATAGATGGGACGCATTAAACGTAATAACATACGATGAAAACGAAAAGGCTCTGACACCATCAAAGTTAGTAGATTATTTTTTCCTGACACGTAAAGATGCAATAAATAGAAAGGCATATAAAATTGAAAGTGAAACAGATAGAAAATTGACAGCTACCGAAGATCATCCTATATTCTCTCAACAGGGGAAAATCCCTATTGGAAAATTAAGGATAGGTGACAAAGTAGCCATTTTGCCGGAAGGTACCGTAAAATATGAAGTTTCGGAAGAAATAATAATCGATGAAGATGAAATAATAAAATCTATTTCAGAATATGCTACATTAGATAAATCAGGAATTTTAAAAGAACTAAAAGAAAAGAACTTATTGCCGCTTAAATTAAACAATCCAAAACTTGTGATTTTACTGAGGTTATTGGGACATGTATTTGGCGATGGAACACTATCTACAAGAAAGGTTGAAAAATATCACCAATTCAAGTTCATTGCTTCTGGCAGCAAAGAAGATTTAGTGGAAATAAAAAATGATGTAGAGAAATTAGGATACGAGGTTTCTTCAATTAATGAGTTTGAAAGAAAAAGTAACGTTACCGTCAGAGGGAAGACGAGAATGACAAGTGGCACTAGCCATACCATAGTTGCTTCTTCCTCGTCTTTGTTTGCAGTACTCAAAAGTCTCGGAGCTCCTGTAGGCAAAAAGTCGGATAATACTTGTAGGATACCTGTATGGATTAAAAAGTCTCCGAAATGGGTCAAAAAGGAGTTTATAGCAGCCTATTTCGGCAGTGAACTGGAAAAACCGCGCGTATCACTCAGGTCACAAACGTTTCAACCCCCATGCTTCGCCATGAGCAAAAGAACATATCTGGTTAAAAATGGCTTAGATTTTGTAGATGATATAAAATCCATTCTAAAAGATTTCAAAATAGAAATTTCGAAGATAACAACAAGAGACTTCTCACAAAGACTGGATGGCACTTCAACGGTTCAAATAAGAGTTTATATGGCATCGAACATAGAAAATCTTAGAAATCTTTTTGGCACTATAGGATATAGATACAGCAAAAAAAGAGAGGCACTAGCAAGATACGCCTGTCAGTATCTTACTATAAATAAATTAGCAATTGAGAAATGGCAGAAAGCGTATAAAATTTCACAAGATTTGAGAAAAAGCGGGCTAAGTATCGGCAAAATCCATAAAAAGCTACATTCTCTCGGATACAGTTTCGTCAAATATTCAAATGTTAATTCATGGATTTCGTGTAAAATCAAAAATACTGATATGCTGGGCAAATGCGTTAAAAGAGTAAAATTCACTGACTGGATAAAATCAGAAACAAATGGCCTTGGAGACGGACTAGTATGGGAGACCATAAAGAGTATAGAAGAAGTGAAACAGGATAAATTCATAGATTTTACCACAGCAAGCGGCAACCATAACTTTTTTGCCAACGGTTTTTTAACCGGAAACTGCGTCCGTGTGCGATTGATAAAGAACGGCAAGCAAATAACAGCCCATGTGCCAAGGACAGGCGCAATCAACCATGTTTCAGAACACGACCAGGTAATCGTGCAGGGGATGGGTGGCAGCCAGGGCGGAGCGGTTGGCAGCATGTCGGGTGTGAAATACGCTGTCGTGAAGGTAAATGACATCTCACTTGAAATGGTACGAAGAGGAAAGAAACAGAGGGCACTAAAATAAGCTTTTCTTTGAAAAAGAAAAGCTTAATCAAAAGAAATATATTATAAAAGGTGAAAAAGAGAAGCTTAATCAAAAGAAATATATTATAAAAGGTGAAAAAGAGAAGCTTAATCAAAAGAAATATATTATAATGGAGGAAATAAAAATCAAATCATTGGTAATATAACCCACGACTAACTCGAAGTTGAGCTCTGCTCAACTTGAGTCGC
>CAYJUT010000013.1:0-11878 GCA_964373415.1 uncultured archaeon
TTTCTGTTATCTGCTCAATATTTTTCTTGTCTGGTGATCTCAGCGAATAATATTTCATTAGTATTTTAATGGGTCTACCCTTTTTATTATGTCCACTCTATCTAATTCATCATCGGCAGAAATAATTTTTTTGATGCTGTTTATCTCCATGCTTGCTATATGAGTATAATCTACACCAGACACGTTATAATCATATTCAGATGCACGTCTTATTATGGGAAAATTTATATCCAGCCATACAATTGGAAGGGAAAGGATAGCATCTATATTGTCTTTTATATTGAGTTTTTTCTCTAAAGTCTTGTTTATTTTTTGTAGAACATTTATTGTTTCAATTAAAACAAGCATTGAAGAGGATACATCAAGTTTTTCATTCTCAACATCGGAAAGAATTTTTGCACAAGATTTTCCATATTTTGGATGATTTTCTATTGCGTAAATTATTATATTTGTATCTAGGTATATCACAAGGATCACTTAAATTCATTTCTTGATTCCCTGACAAGTTTTACGGCATCAATTCCTGTTTTTATCTGTGAAGTAAGAAATTTTGTAGGGTTTGGTATTTTGCGTTTAGTGCCAACAACTACCATGCCTCTTACTATATTCCATTCGACCTCTTTTCCAGGCTTTATGTCCAGAAGCTTCCTAACCTCCTTCGGTATAGAGGTCTGATATTTCGATGTTACTTTTGTTTCCCTAGACATAATTATCTAATAAGTATTACCTGTAATACTTTTTAAAGCTTCGTGTCAAGGCTTATCCACGAGTCTAAATTTCTTTACATTTAACTGCCCGGAATAAGTTTTAGGATCCCATACTATTTCAGACTCCAAAACCTCCATTTTCTTAGAGAACATCGGGCAATCTAATACGAGCGATTCCAGCTCTCCCCCTTCGCCTGCCGGGTGGATGCCATGCCTGAGATTAAGTTGGACAAGCTCGTCGATCATTTTTTCGTCAAGCTTACGGCCCAGCCAGCTGGCATCAATTGGCGGTGCAGCCACTCCCACTATTATTACATCAAATTTGTCTCTTAGCGCCGCGCGTAGGTATTCCGCTGGATCCCTATGCCATAGCGGAGCTATCGAGAGCAGGTCAAGCCGCTTGCAAATGCCGTCTATCCTCATCTTCTGGTACGTGCTTGCTAACGCGCCTGTCACAAGCCCGTCCACCCCGCCCTTTATCGATAAGAGGACTTCTTCTATGTCGTCAAGTTCCTCTTCCTTTACCCCCTTTGTTTTCTTCTCGATCAGGGGGATGTTCATGAGTTTTGCCTGTTCCTTGACAAGGTGTATGTTGGGGAAGTGGAACATGTAGCTTTCTGGATTCTCGGAAACCATCGAGATTGCATACACTATTTCATGCTCTTTGCCCGCAAGGTAAGCCGAATATACCGAGTCCTTGCCTCCGCTTATTAGTGCTGCCAGACGCATCTGAGAACTTGACAGATTAGCTTTAAATTTTCAGCGTAGAACACCGTAAAATGGACATAGGTGCACTGGAACGGCAAGGCAGCGGCGGAAGAGAAGTAAAGATTCATGTTATTGGCTACTCGGCTGAAACGCCGCAGTTATTTACCGGACACGCCCATATATGAGAAGGCATGAAGACTGTTTGATTGTCGACATGAGACTCTGGATTGCGTTTTATCGAAACCCGCCAAGATTGGTAAATAAGGAGGGCACCGACACGTATCACGCCAGTTGGGGAAATACTTATGAATTAAGGAGAAAAATAATCGAAAAAATAGACGCAGGAAATTTCAATAAGAATTAAACGCCCTGTACAGTGATAATGATTTCCCTTTCCCGCGGTCTTACGTCAAACTCCCACAGAAGAATGTTCTGCCATGAGCCGAGAATCATTTTCGCGTTTGATACGGGTATCGTGAGGTCCATGTGGAGCATCGAAGCGCGAAGGTGCGACTGCGCGTTGTCGGGATGTTGGTACATGTGCTCTTCCGGGACCATTTTTTCAAGCAGTTTCCTGAAATCCTCCACAAGCATCCTGTCATTCTCATTTACCAGCAGGGATGCGGTAGTGCCTTTTATGAAAATATTGCACAGGCCGTCAGCA
Organism: uncultured archaeon; assembly: GCA_964373415.1. GTDB lineage: Archaea > Aenigmatarchaeota > Aenigmatarchaeia > GW2011-AR5 > GW2011-AR5 > GW2011-AR5. The sequence goes on from CAYJUT010000013.1 coordinate 2,080, forward strand.
GCTCCGCTTTTTTCGACCATTTCAGCCACCTGTTTTGTTATATCGTAGAAATTGTTTGTTTTCGTGCTTAATTTTATGACATCCCGGTAAATCATGCGAATACACCGACCAATTTTTCACCAAACCCTCATTAACCTGATAATATTCATGATTTTGGTTGGGTATTTAAATATTTCGTGGCATACTTAAATACTGCTATTTAAAGGGGTAAAATTAAGAGGAAACATCTTTTGATGTCCCTTAAGGCGCAAGGTCATGCGCCATATTAGCCTCTGTGAAAGTATAGCATCTGACATAAATTCTCAGACATATTATAGTGTCAGTGCTATATGCGGAAGACATTAAGTTGTATGAAAGCTAATGTCTTCCACTATAGTAATATTCGAAGACAGGGTTTGTAAGATCCTCAGTTCTTTTGGGGTTCATACAGATCTTTTCTTTCAAGAAAAGGGATTTATCATGGCTGAGAAAATAAAGATTGAAAATGTCGTCGCTTCTACAGACATAAAAAAGATAATATCGCTTGACAAGCTGCTTAATGTGCTTGAATCGAGCGAATACGAGCCCGAGCAGTTCCCCGGCCTCGTTTACAGGCTCGACAATCCGAAAGTCGCTACTTTGATATTCCGATCCGGGAAAATAATTTGCGTAGGCGCACGCTCGACAGCCGCAGCAAAGGAGGCGCTGAAGAAGACAGTCAGGAACATCAAGAAAATAGGCATCCGCTTCAATGAGAATAACCTAAAGGTGAAGATAGAGAACATAGTTGTCGCAGTGAACCTGGGCAAGGACCTCAATCTGGACCAGCTTGCCTTCCAGTTGGAAAACAGCGAATACGAGCCCGAGCAGTTCCCTGGCTTGGTATACAGGATTTACGATCCGAAGGTGGCCTTTCTTCTGTTCAGCAGCGGGCGTGTCGTATGCGCAGGCGCAAAAAGCCTGGACAGCGTGAAGAAAGCCGTAGCAAAGCTCGAATCGACACTGAGAAGCCTGAAAAGCTGATTTCCTTACTTCTAAGTGACAAATATAGGAAGTTTTAAAAGCTTATCTGCACTAATAAGTTTGATAATTATGTCAACAGTTATGGATAGAAAATTCGCGCTCCCGGCAGAAGCCGAATGGCTGAGCGTCAGTGTTCCAAAAGTTGACGCAGAGCTTTACGATGGTTCTCATGTTTATTTTCCTGAACACACGATATTAGTTGCGCCGCGTTACCCGGTATACGAAGACGGCGGTCTGGTCGCTGGTGTAACGCAGGAACAGGCTGCGCAATTTTTCAGAGACTATAATCAAGCCAATAATACTGAATTTGGAGGTCCCGTGCTTTTCGAGGATGAGGCAATCAGAGGACTAGGTAAAGAGCATTCTATTTTTAACGAGAATTTCAACCGCAATGGAATGCCTTGGAGATACGGCTACTTTCTTGATTTCAACAGGCCTTACGGAAATGGCGCAGAAGGAATAGGACAACAGCTTGTAACGAGGGTAATTGGATACAGACTGCATGGTGGAGATGTTGAGCTTGGTGTGACAACGATAGCGCCGAGCGGAATGGTGCCAGCATTGAGCAAGGCAGAATTGGAGAAAATGATAAAGGCAGAGGGACTAAAGCGGCTTGAGAAGCTACGCGGAAAGGAAATTTACGGGCAAGGCGACGAAATGGTCGATGTAAGGAATGCGCTTGGCTATCCGCAGTTCACTCTAGGTCACGATGCAAGAGATAAACAAGGAACATTATTGCCGCACAGTCATCATGTTTATACACCCGGACAAAGCGAGCCGGAAAGAGTTGGCTTTCGCGGCGCTGACTGGCTTCATGGCGCTCGCAGGTGCTTCGCCGCGGTTCTGGGCGCCGATGCTGGTAGCTCGTACTCGGGCGGGTCGCTTCCTCTCGTTCGTGGGGGGATTTTTGGAGCCAAGGTCACGGCTGTTAGAGAATACAAGGCTGAATTCCCTGTAGCTGAAACACAACTTTCTGTATAAAAGCATTCGCAGTCAAGATAGAATTCTCCGCGAACAGCGAGTTGTTCGTTGTATTTCACCCAGTCTCTACGATCGACAAATTTCTTTCCCCAACGCTTGCGCCCTTTCATTATACCACCTCTCAATATTTACTGCCATTAATATGGCAGTTAAGATATTTATACTTGTGCATGTATAAATATATTTATGCAGGCAAAACTTGTGTGTTATTCGCTTCAGAAATCGACGCCTACGATCAGGAGAAATTTTCACAGAGAACTATACGGATATACAGATGTTTCCTGCAACGGCAAATACGTATATAAAAGAAAAGGCATATTGAGCGCAATTGCCCACAAGAAAATTTTCGATGCAATAATCATAACAAATAATTACAAACCTATCGTCAAAGTCCTTAAAAAATACAAGGCAAAAATGCGTGTATTCGACGTGTTTGTAAACTTCAAGCTTTAATTATGCAACAGAGCAAGCCGAGAAGTATTCTTAGGGTGTCACTAGTAATTGGTTATTCCACATGAACTGTAGGAAATGGACGGCACAACGTTCAAATATACTTTAGTCATAGGGTTTAGCTGATCAAATGAGGGGCAATCTGCCGGGTTCTGTTATAATTCTTAATCTTATACACGCGAATTTATGTTCCGCTTCGGTTCGGTGATATTTAATGGATACGCAAGAAAAGTTCGAGAAATTTTTGAGGGAATATTATTACACAGAACTAGTCAAGAGCCTGAAAGAGGAGAAGGCGCTGGTTGTGGAGTTTTCCGACTTGGACCGCTACGATCCCATACTTGCTGACGAGCTTCTCGAGCAACCGGAGCGCGTTCTAAATGCATTTAATATGGCAGCCACTTCTGTTGCCGACAGCGGTGAAAGGATTAATGTGCGTATCAGGGCCCTGCCAGAAAGCAGGAACATACGAATCAGAAATTTGCGCGCCGTGCACATGAACAGGCTGTGGACGATAAATGCCACGATAAAAGGGGCCGGCGAAGTAAAGCCGCAGATTTACGAGGCCATTTTCGAATGCCCGGACTGCAAGGCAAAAATAATTGTGCCGCAGAACACCAAAGTGGTACAGAAGCCTGCCGTATGCGAGTGCGGCCGCCGTGGCGATTTCAATATGGTTGACAAGAAAACGTTTGACGTGCGCTGGCTGAAGGCGCAGGAGCCCTATGAAGTAACAAGTGGCGAGCAGCCTGGCGAAATAGGTGCGACACTAAAAGAAGATTTGACCACGCCAAAGATGCAAAAGAAGACGGATCCTGGAAGCAATCTCGTTATAGTCGGCATAATAAAAGAGGTGCCGAAGCATATCAAGGGCAAGCTGGGCACAAATATGGACATGATATTGGAGGCCAATCACGTCGAGACAAGCCAGGTTGAATTCGAAGAACTGGAAATAACGCTGGAGAACGAGAGGAGAATAAAAGAGCTTGCCGCCGATCCAAATATTTATGACATGCTGCGCGCTTCCATAGCGCCTGGCATATACGCCCTTGACGACATAAAAGATTCCGTCGTGATGCAGCTTTTCGGAGGACAGGCGCATATCCTGCCCGATGGCTCACGAATAAGGGGCAATATTCATATTTTAATAACTGGCGACCCCGGTGTCGGAAAAACGCAATTACTGAAGCTCGTATCATCCATCGTGCCGCGGGGCCGTTATGTATCAGGCACCGGAGCGTCAGGTGCCGGCCTTACGGCAACTGTTACGAAGAACGAAGCACTTGGTGCGTGGATGCTTGAAGCCGGCGCGCTTATCCTATGCAACAAGGGCCTGATAGCCATAGACGAATTCGACAAGATGAATCGCGATGACCAGATAGCAATGCACGAAGCGACCAGCGTAGAAACAGTGAGTATTGCAAAAGCGTCCATAGTGGCCACATTGCCGGCACAGACCGCCGTGCTTGCAGGCGCGAATCCCAAGCTGGGACGTTTTGACCCTTACATGTCTATTGGTGAACAGATACAAATCCCGGAGACGTTGCTGTCAAGATTTGATTTGAAGTTCGCATTGCGTGACACGCCGAGCCGGGCAGTTGATGAGCGGCTGGCAGAACATATAATCACCTCGCGCAAAAGACCAGAGATGCTGGCGCCGCCAATACCGATTGACCTTTTGCGAAAGTACATAGCTTACGCAAAGCAGGTTAATTCCATAGAGCTCTCGGAAGAAGCGGCTAACATGATCAAGAGTTTCTACATAGACATGCGCAACAAGTACACGAGCAACGAGCGGCAGGCAGTTTCTATAACATTGCGTCAGTACGAGGCGCTTCTGAGGCTGGCCGAGGCATCTGCCAAAGTTCGCCTTGATACAGTTGTCAGAAGACAGGACGCAGAAAAGGCAATAAAGCTTATGATGGCATCCCTGACGCAGCTTGGTTATGACGTCGAGACGCAGACATTCGACATTGACCGGCTGGAAGGCGGCGTCAGCTCAAGCAAGCGCAACAAAATGCTGCAGCTGCTCAAGATACTTGATGATTTGCAGAAGGAGAGCAAGGAAGTCGCTGTAGACGATCTGAAGGCCGAGGCAGAGAACCAGGGTATAACAGAGATAGACGATGTAGTCGAAAAGCTCCACAGGGAAGGAATGATAATGTATCCGCGCCCGGGCTTCCTGAGGAGAGTTTACTAGCATGGACGTATCTTAATGAGAACAAATAACTATAATCTAACGCCAGAAGAACAAAAACGTGCTAACGAAGAAAGGACTAAATGGGAGAAAAAAGCAATATATTGGCATAGTGCAATCCCGCCTTTTGATTTTGATACGAGAGATAGTTTGACAAAAGATGCTCAGATAGCTTTTAATTTCGAGCAACTTCAACTAAATAAAAAACTGGCTCTGTTGAAAACCTAGTGAAAAGCAGCGACGTGAGGAGTATTGTGTTCCCACAATACTCCTAGCTGACCTATACGTCAATAGACGTATAGGTCTACGTCGCTGCTTTTCTTTGAGCATTTCAACAGAGCTTCCTCTTGTTAAAGTGAAATGCGATTAGGCTACATACGTAATGCTGTCCGATGAGGTAGAGATTTTAAATAAAATCAAAATCCTAAACCGAGCAGATAAAATAATAATATGACAATAAGGTCTACAAGATCACCTGTTCTTTTGGGGTGAAATCTAGACCTTTTCTTTCAAGAAAAGGGATCGATATGGAAAAGAAAAGAATATCAAGCGTAAAGACACGCATAAAGCAGATTGTAGCAGGCCGTTACGTGCCGCAGGATGGCTCTAATCCTAATTATATTCTTACCCTTGGTGGTACTCGCCTCTCGCGCGTTCGTGTTTTCGCTACGGTTGTTGACAAGTTTCTTGCCGAGAGCGGCAAGTTCGCTTCTATAACGATAGACGATGGAACGGATACTATACGTGTCAAGGTGTTTAATGCCGTGTCCATGTACGACAACATAGGAGCCGGCAGCGAGGTCGACATAATAGCACGCGTGAAGGAATATCAGGGCGAGATTTATCTCATGCCGGAAATAATAACTATTGTAGAAGATTCTAATTTCCAGCTTCTAAGGGAACTTGAACTGCGGCTTCAGGAGGAGACCCTGGAGAAAAAGAGGAAGATAATAATGGAGCACCAGAAGCAGACTGCCGATATCAGCGAGCTGGAGAGACTAATGCACGAACGTTTTGGCATACAGCCCGAGGAAGTCGAGGCTATTCTACAGAGCCATGAGGAGCCGGTTCCCGACAAAAAAGAGGAGGTCCTGAAGCTGATCGAAAAACTTGACGAGGGAAATGGTTGTGAGTACTCGGAGCTTATGGCAGCTTCTGGCTTGCCTGAAGACGTACTGGATTCGATTGTCAATGAGCTGCTTTCCGAAGGCGTATGCTTCGAGCCGCGCCCTGGAAAGATAAAGAAACTATGATTTGGAATAAGAGTCGTTTTTCCTATATCCTCTTTTCTGCCCATAAATTTTTGAGGCATAGGAAAATCTTTCAGCATCATTTTCATTGCCGTATAGAGTTACATTCCTCGTATAGCCAGATGTCTGGGAGTATCCAGCGTTTTTGTCTTTCCCTCTCTGGGCGATTTCCGGATTCCATGTGCTTAAAATATTTTTTGACCTCTCTTCTTCAAATTCCATGTGCTTGACTGCTTTCGAAGAGTCAAAATTTATCTTTTCAAAAAGGGTTCTAAACTTCCACAATAATTCCTTCTTTTTCAGGGAAATAGCATACAAGAACCCGTCCCAACTGCCAAAAAACAATATGCCTTTGTATATTAGAGGAGTAGAAACTATCGCGTGCTCTGTCCGGAATTTCCATAGTACTTTGCCTTTTTTATCGAGGCAATGAAGCGTCCCACTCGTTGACGACTCGTCAACATTGAAACTTGAGATGAAAATACTATTTTCAGTAATCAAAGGCGATGAGTGGCCAATACGTTCGGATGTTCCGTATTTCCATTCAAGACTTCTGTCGTGTTCATTTAGCGCATAAAGATAACCGTCTGAAGAGCCGAAATATAGAATCCCGTTATCGAACTCCGGGCCTGATGTATTGGGACCATTTGTATGGAACTTCCATGCAAAATTCCCACTCTCATTTATGCAGTAAAGCCCGCCATCAAAACATCCAAAATAAATCAGGAACTCATGTGAATTTTTTGCTGTTTGGGCGTTTATAGACCACAACAACCTGTCTTTATTAATTATGCAGGGGGACGTCCACATGGCTCCGCCGGTCAAAAATTTCCATTCTTTCTGGCCCTTTTCATTGAGACAATAAATATTATGGTCGTGCGAACCAAAGATTATTTTGTCATTGATTACCGCAGGCGTAGTCCTTATCGCATCGCTTGTAGAAAATTTCCACAATAATTTTCCATCCATATCCAATGCATAAAATACACCATTGTCGGTGCCGAACAGAATTCTCTTCCCATCACATACCATAGAACTGTTCATTATTCTTCCTTGCGAATTGAATTTCCAGACAAGGTTTCCATTCTGGTCGATTGCGTATACAAAGCCATCGCATGAGCCTGCATAAACATTATTATTGCAAATGACTGGCGTGGAATATACTGGGCCTTTGGTTTTGAATTTCCATGCAATTTCACCGCTTTCGGGTTTCAGAGAGTAAACAAAATTGTCTAATGCACCGAATAAAAGGTTGCTTTTTAAAAGACGTACAGAAGAGGATATGCCTGCCCCAATGCCCACTATATTTTCTTGGCCCCAGTAATTGTCATTCATTGATTATAGTAATCCTCCATACCTTAAATTATTCAAAACCCGAAGGCTCTTGTTTCGAGCCGAGGCCGGGGAAGATTAAGAAATTGTAAAATTTATTGTCCTGTCCAATGAGCAAACCTTTTCTCGATAATGATAAAGATCAGATTTATCAAATACCCCACCAATCCAGTGAGTAAAATAACAGCATACATGCCTGGAATATTGTAAGTGTATTGGAAATCTATGACCAACCTTCCAAGACCAAGAGTTGTTCCGATAAACATTTCGGTAACTATAATTATAATCAGTGATAAGCTTATTGCGATCCTGATCCCTGCAAAAGTTTGAGGCAGCGTTTCCCAGAATGATATAAGTTTGAAAATCTGTATTTTAGAAGCTCCCATTAATTTAGCTGCAAAAACCCTAGACTTCTTCGCATGCCTGACTCCATAAGCGGTATTGAATAAAATAATCAGAAACGATGCAAAAGCAGCGACGGCTATTTTTGAGCTGTCTGTTATTCCAAATACCAGCAAGAATAAAGGAAACATAGCGGTTGCAGGGATTGACCTGAAGAAATCGATTACAAATTCTAAACTTTTATAAATTTTATGAGACGAACCCAAAACTAATCCACACGGCAAGCCTAGCACCAAGGCTATCAGAAAAGATATTGCAACCCTAACAAGAGTTGCAAAAATATCTGGTATAATAACTCCAGTAGCGAGTAATCTAATCAATTCTCCTATAGTCGAGGCGGGGCTCGGCAGGAAAAAAGTACTTGCCAAACCCGATAACGAAATTGTTAACCAAATCAAAAAAAGAATAATCGGCCCGATTAAGAAGTATTTTTTCATAAATCAGCACCTTCTTGAAAAGTAGCCAAAACTTTATCCCTAATTTTATTGAATAAGCCTGATCTGAGAAATGAAATTTCTCTTGGATAAGGTGCCCGATTTGATATTATTCTCACTATTTTTGTAGGTTTCTTGGAGAGAACTATTATTCTATTTGCAAGATGAACAGCCTCTTCTATGTCATGTGTTATGATCAGGGTAGTTGGATTATACTCTAAGTAATAGTTCTGGAATTTCTGGCGCAAAATAAGATTTGTTTCGTAATCCAGAGCCGAAAAAGGCTCATCCATAAAGATTATTCTTGGACTATTAGCTATAGCACGCATGAAAGCTATAAGTTGTTGCTGACCGCCGCTCATCTGATAAGGAAATAATTTCAAATTGAGTTTAATATTGCATATTTCCTCAATTTGCCTTATTCTTTTCAAAATATCTTGTTTTTCCCATTTCTGCAATTCTAAAGGAAATGCAATATTTTCATAATTGTTCCGCCAAGGCAATAGGGATTCTCTGTAGTTTTGAAAAATGTAGCTGAATTTGAAAAAATCAAAGTTATTTATTTTGAAATCTCCGCCATCTGCTTTTAGAAGCCCGGATAAAATATTCAATATTGTAGATTTTCCGCATCCATTTGGGCCGAATATGGCAACAATTTCTCCTTCTTTTACATCAAAGGAAATATCACTAAAAATTTCCTGATTGTTGAATCTCTTCTTTAGTCTAGTAACAGCAATCGAAGGCTGCATATTTACTCAGCCCTGCAGAATGAAAGTTTGCTAAAGTCTATCTTCCCGTCTACAACCTTGTAAAGAGTGAAAATATCATAAAACTTTTGTATAGATTCTACATCATTTTGTGTTAAATCCTCACACATCCTTATTTTGGCCAAAGGTACTTTGGTTATTATGTTATCTGTAAGAGGAGTGTAGACTTTCAAATACTGCCTTGCATTGTCAGGGTTTTCATCAATTTCCTTGATTGATCTCCGAATGATTTCCATAACCTTAGAGGTAGTTGCTGGGTTTTCTTCTGCAAATTTTGTTCTGACCAGACCAGCTCCAGGGTAAAATGGATTTGCTATAATGCGCTCTACAGGAGCAGAAATTAACTCCTTGCCCACACCATTTTCTTTTGCTATTGTGGCAATTGGTTCGAGAGCAAGCAATGCGTCTATCTGTTTTGATGCCAAAGCCTGAACTTGCAAGCTAGGTGCCAACTCAACTACTATAACATCTTTATCCATTTCCAGGCCGTTTTTGGATAGCATATGACGGGCTATCGTTCTCCATTGTATAGAACCGCCCAGTATGCCTAGTTTTTTGCCCTTAAGGTCTCCTATAGATGTTATATTGCTGTCAGGGGTAACAAGCAATATTTCGTTGGGGTTATTCAAATCTCCTCCAGATGCTGCATAAATTTTAATTTTTCCCGGATTCTTGAAGTCTGCGACTCCTGCAATACCCAGAGCCCCGCTAGTTGAACTAAAGTCAATATTGTCTTGCAGTAAAGCATCTATAATTTGGTTTGGCGATTCAAATTTTATCAGTTCAACATCGATTCCAGCCTCTTTGAAATAGCCCTTTTCAATAGCGTAATAAAATGGCAAGCCGTGAACAACTGGCAGGTTTCCAACTCTTACCTTATTAGTTTCTTTTTTCTCGGTTACGAGACCGGTAATGCCCGAGTTTGCAATTAAAAGAACAGTAACTATAATCAAAACTAAACCTATAGCCCAGTAAATTTTCTCC
>CAYJUT010000014.1:0-11243 GCA_964373415.1 uncultured archaeon
GGCATGCCGAAGAACCCTGTTCTTCGAGCATATGTGACCAACTTGTGTAATACCCAAATACTAAGTTGGTCAGCTATAAAGATCTATTCCTTTGGCGTCCTGTACCAGCCGTGCGGTTTTCTTACAGCGCTATAAAGTATAGTGCAGGATTGTACTACAATGAACATGAGGAATGTCAAAGGTGAAAGTATTATTTCGTCCCCGTCCAGCGCCATAGATGACGAAAGAGCTATCAAGAAGCATATAATTATCATAGAGAAGAAAAAATAATTCGAAAACAGCAAAGCCAATATGACAGAAACTATGGACATCAGAGGTATCAGTGCGACAAGAACCACAAACAAAAATAATAAAATATCATGATGGTGCAGTCTTTTCTCCCACTGCATAATGGCCTGGCCGGCACCTGAATTCCATCTCTGCTGCTGTTTCACATACCAGGAAAATTTGGAGATTGCGTCATCGCTTGCTTTGGCATGTACAAACTTTACTTTTTTCCCTTTCATGAAAAGTCTGAAAGAAAGGTCTATATCTTCTGCAAGAACGTTCCTGAAATTGCCTACGCTTTTGATAGTTTTTTTATAAATCGCGAAATTTCTTCCTCCAACAAAGGTCGTCCCTATGAGCCTGTATATGCCGTATTGCATTTTTGTCAGCATTACTATATAGAGCCTTGCGATTCGTGCTATAGTGCTGTTCTTATTTCTCGGTGTATTAAATCCGGCTGCGACTTCGTTTCCATTGAGAGCGGAACACACCTTTTCAATCGTGTCTTTTTTGACTATCATATCCTCATCCATGAAATACAGTATTTTATAAGACGCTTTTTTCATGGCCGAGTTTAGTGCCGCACCTTTTCCCACACCCTTATCTACAATAACTTTTCTTGTGTATTCTCGTGCGATTTTTACTGTTTCTCTGCTGTTAGTCACCACGATTATTTCCATCTTTAGACGTCCGATACTTTTGAGCTTTCTGAGTGTTTTCCCAATGATCCTTCCATCTTTTGACGCAATTATGACAGAAATGCCGGGTAATTTTTTGATGACGGCTTTTTCAGGCGGCAAGTTTATTGAAAAAAGAATAATGAGGTAAGCCAGATCGATAAATGTGACTGCGACCAAGAAAAAGATCTCGAACATCTGAGATATTTACATTGTCAAATAATAAAGGTCTATACCGTTATATCAGCGTGACGTCGCCGCCCTCCACAGAGCCGATTCCCTCGAGAGAGCGTATCTTATCCTCTACATCGCCGGCGCCTACTTTGTCGTCAAAAACTAGCAAAACCTCGAGCATGACAAGACCGAAAGCAACAGGCTTCTCAACTATCTGCCTGACGTCCGCTACATCCCTTACCCTGATTTTGAGTACCTCGAGATCGACATCCGCACTCTCGGGCATAATGCGCAGTGTCATGGCCACTTGTCCCATTCAAATCACGGTCCCTTGAAGCCACATTCCGGGCATATATAGACAGTGCTCTTTAGCCTGCATTTGCTGCATCTGACTATTTCGCTTTTCAGGCATGAAGGGCACTTGAACTGTGTGAAATTGTCCTCCGAAAGCAATGCATCGTTACATGATGAACATTTCATACTTATCAAACCTAATCTTCAATCATTATCTTTTTAAATTAACCCTTTTTCTTGAAAAGAAAAAGCCCTACTGGAAAAATAACGTATTATAAGATATAGCTGGCGCTTGCCAAAAGAAGTGTTATAAAGATTACAAAAAATTTAGTAATTGCCCTTAGTAAGCCCTTGTAGTTATATACGAGGATAGTTTAGCTTGGATATCTACGAAAACTGTAGGTTTTTGGGATCTCGAATAATAAGTTATTCGAAGAGAATGTGAGATTGCGGATAACCTTTCCAGAAAGCTTAACCAAAGCGGAAATGTTGGCAGTTATCTCATGACCCGGGTTCAAATCCCGGCGGGGGCATTTTTTTATCAAAATCCTGGTAAGTGCACTTAAACCAGGCCCAGATAAAATGGTAGTATCAGTAGTCCTATTATTGCCAAAGAAAATGTTATTTGATCCCATGATCTGGTCGACATATCATATAAATACCCCTGCTTAGGCTTGGAAAAAATTACCTTGAAATATAAAATAGATGGAAATAAGAATATTATTGTATAAATTGGAAGAAAATATACCACCGTAAACAAAAATATGGCCACTGCCATGGAGAAAAGGACTTGTATAATATTTAGACTTCTTTTATAACCAAGAAAAGGAACGGTTGTCCTGAAACCAGCTTTTTTATCGGGCTTAATATCCCTTATCTCCTGCGTCATGCAAACTATGCAGGACATGATAAATATACATACCCCTACTAGAAACGCCTCTGGTCCAAAAATAGAACTAAGCATGTAAGACCCTAAAAATAAAACAGGCATAATCGTTCCGTGAGTCACAACATCCAAAAATATTTTTTCTTTGAACCTGAAAGGCGGACATGAGTATAGAATAAAGAAGATATATAGAAGTGCTATCGAGATAAAAGCTCCTTGTGGGAGTATAAAAAAAGAAATTGGAAGCCATAATAATAAGGCTGATGAAAACAGCGCTGCTTCTCTCCTACCTATGAGACCCAGAGTTATTACGTTCTTTGTGTCTGGCTTTAGTTTATCAAATTTTGAGTCGTAAAAGTCGTTTATAGAATATCCAAAAGCCAGTGCAAGGGCCGAGAAGACTATCATATATACTAAACTTTGATACGATTCTGATAGAACGGGCTGGGCAAAAAAGTACCCGGACAAAACAAAAATTAGTAATATCGAATGTATCCAATCTTTACACCTTATGAGTTTTGCAAATAAGATAATTTTTTTATTCAGATCAATCTACCCTATAGTATACTTTCTTTTTTCCAAACAACAGTCCTGAACCGTGAAAATACCTGTAAACAGAATATACAAGTCCCCAGTTCTCAAGCCTGCGCATTGAAGTTACTGCGTATACATTTCCTAAGAATTTGTATTTACCGTATTTGCTCAACCTAAAAGAAAACTCCATATCCTCGACCGAATAAAGGTTCTCGTTAAATCCTTTAATTTTTTTGAAAGCACCCTTCCTACAGGCTGTGCAAAACGTAAAAGATAATGTATGACCCAAGCGCATGGATAGCCTTGTCATGACATTAAACAAATAAATTATAAACATGAATCTCACTGTCTTTTTGTCCGGTACAGTCTTCGCAGTCGCGCCTACAATAGAGGAATCCGAGAAGGCCTTTTCCATTTCTTCAAAGAGTTTACCGTAAACTTTTGTGTCTGCATCTATGAATATCAAAACCTCCCCTTTTGCAATTTTTGCACCTCTGTTGCGTGCCAGACCTATGCCTCTCCGTTTTTCTATGATAACCTTCGCATATTTTTTTGCTACCTTCACTGTATTGTCATTAGAATTGCCGTCTACAACAATTATTTCATAATTTTTCCTTGGATATTCTTGGTTTGTAATGGAACCCAGACATTTTACTATATTTTTCTCCTCGTTAAGCGCAGGGATAATTATAGAGAACTTCATAAAAACACGCTGTATTTTATTTTAAATGTTGTTACAGCCTTAAGTATAACTATTCATACCTAATAAATATCTCTGTGGTAAAAAATGAAAATATCCATTGTCATACCAACGCTCAACGAGGGCAAATACATAGAAACAACGCTGTTTCACGTAAAACGTCTGAAGCCATACGAAATAATAATCGCGGACTCAAACTCCAAAGATAATACAGTAAAGATTGCCAAAAAATATGGTGCAAGAGTTGTTTACGCAAAACGCGGTGCAGCATCGTATGGCCGCAACGCCGGCGGATTTGCGGCAAGGGGCGATGTGATATTATTTCTCGACGCCGATTCCATAGTTTTTCCAAACATACTGGACGTGATAAAGAAAGATTTCAGCAAAAAAATAATCGGCTGGACATGCACAATATATGGATTCACGCCAAGCTGGAAAGAACAGATACTCTACAACATGAGCAACAATCTTGTTGATTTCCTGACAAATTATGTGAAGAAACCACATGCACCCGGCATAGTAATTGCCGTCAGGAAAAATATATTCAAAAAAATTAACGGCTTTGACGAAAACCTGAAAGTTATGGAAGATCACAACTTTGCAATGAGGGCCGGAAAGCTCGGAACGTTTAAATTCTCGAAAGACACGTGCGTCTACACCTCAACAAGACGCATGGACAAATGGGGCGGCTTCGGCCTGATAAAGAAATACTCTCGGATATATCTGAAATACTTTATCAACAAGAAAAAATTTGAGAAAGACATAGACAAAATAAGTTACGAGGCCGTAAGATAAAGTCTGGTTTGGCGTATACACATGGAACTCCCTTTTCTTTTGCTTCAGTCGTTCTGGTTCATTGCACCGGCTTATGCAGCAAACGCCTTCCCGCCGCTGATGCGAGGCCAGATCCCAATAGACAAAGGCAAAAAATACAAAGGTGAAAGACTCCTCGGCGACGGCAAAACGTGGGAGGGCCTCATAGGAGGAATAATATTCGGCGTTTTCATAGGCGCTTTACAAATATCAGGCCAGAGCTATCTCCCGGCTGATCTCAATCTTGTGGAAATGACATTTCCAATTGTTTTTCTTCTTACATTAGGCACAATGGCCGGCGACATAGGCGGCTCCTTTGTAAAAAGGCGAATGAATATAAAACGCGGTGAACGTGCGCTGTTCTTAGATCAATTAGGATTTTTGTTAATGTCATTCCTGTTTGTCTGGCCCGTTTACAGACCACCACTAGATGTGATGGTTGTTCTAGTATTGTTGACTCCGATAATACACTGGGTTTCAAATATTTTCGGATACTGGGTACATGTAAAGATACATCCATGGTAGATAAAATGAAAGCTTCCGTAATACTTCCTGCTTACAACGAGGAGAAAAATATAGCCAGCGTAATAAAAAAAATCCCCGGCGAGTACGAAATAATAGTCGTTGATGACGGCTCCATGGACAGGACGCTGGAAGTCGCGAAAAAATTCGGATGCGTATGTGTAAGACTCAACAAGAACTACGGCAAGGGCTTTGCATCCAAAACAGGCGCAAAGATAGCGTCCAATGAAAACATCGTATTCATAGATTCAGACGGACAATTGGACGCAGGCGAGATACCAAAAATGCTTTCCACACTCAAGACGTGCGATCTCGCAGTAGGCACGCGCAACATGATGGACGTACCGGTCCAAAGGAAAATATCAAACAGTTTCGCGAAGCTCGTGATGTCAAGTGCAACGGGAAAGAAGATGGGAGATGTCCTTTGTGGTTTCAGGGCGATAAAGAAGACTAACTTCATGAAGCTTAATCTGACTAAAAAACGTTATGAGATAGAAGCCGAAATGATAATGAAGGCCGTCAAAAACGGAATGAAGATAAAACAAGTGCCTGTAAGCGTACGGTATGGTATCGGCTCGTCGATGCCAGTAAAAGACAGCCTGAAAGTCACTTCATACATAGTAAATGAGGCCATCAGAAGGAACTTATTTTAAAAGCGGCAACGAGCCTGTAACTTTGTTTATTTTATCTTCTTCATCTGGCCCTATGCCAAGTGCAGTTATCGTGCCCGGCTCTAGTTCTGTATGGCCGGCATCTGTTATCAAAGAACATTGTATCTTTAATTTTTCACATTTTTCCTTTAGCGTTATTAATTCCGCGTCATTTTTCACCTTGAGCACGACCTTCTTCTGGCCTTCTTTTCTCCATGCAGAAATTATTTTTCTTTCAACATTATGTGCAGAATCAACAGCGGCGTGTGAAACCTGCGCGGCAAGCTTTCCCTTCGAGATTTTGAGATCGCCTCTGACGACTATTACCTGCTTGTAATTGCTCATACAGAATTACCATCAACCTTATTCCATATGTTTCCGCTGCTTTTTATAAGAATTTCATAAACTAATACGCATCCCTGCACAGTGAACATCAGCCAATGGTAAGGAAATATAACTATATACGACACAAATTTCCAGTTGAACGCTGACAGTTTTTTCATGGCAGTTATCAAGTACAAAAATGATGACGTCCAGGAAACAAATATAGAAAGTATCAGCGGTGTCAGGGCGTAGCTTCCGATAACAACATTGTAGAAAAGGTCAAAGATGCCATAAACTGTAAACCATCTCACAAGAAATATCAATGTATCAACCGGCATCGCGGAAGGTATGTTGAAATACGACGATGCGGCCCAATAGAATGCAAAAGGCATGTACAAGAATGAAAAAACATACCAGAACATATGGATAGGAAAACTAAACATTCCTATCGCCTTAAATTTCCTAGAAAACAATACATCAGAATGTTTTTTTGCGGTCTGTATTGTGCCCCTGCCCCAGCGTATTCTCTGCTTTACAAGACCTTTCATGGTCGAGGGCACAGATGTAAACATTACAGCTCTTGACATTACTGCGCCATAACCAGCTTTACGCAATACCATTGTGGTGTCTATATCCTCTGTAAGCGTGTCGCTGCTGAACCCGCCTGATCTAAGTATCGCATGCTTCCTGAATACGGCAAATCCAGGAGCGATATATGTTGCATCTAGCTTACTACAAACATATCGCCAACCAGAAGAAACTATATACTCTATATCTTGAAACCATGTCAATGGATTTCTTGTCTGTCGCGCCCTTATGATTCCAGAAGAAATCGCAATATTCTTGTCATAAAGAGGTGCAACTAAATTTTCCAGACTGTTCTCCTTAAGGACTGAATCTGCATCTATGTAAGCCACTATATCAAATTTAGATTTTTTAATGCCGTAGTTTAGGGCGGCTGATTTTCCCGAGTGTTTTATTCTAAGTAGCCTAACGTTTTTATTTTCTTTCGCAATTGATCTTACTACCTCACTAGTCTTGTCTGTTGAACCGTCATCAACCACTATTATATCTTTTTTATTTTTGTATTTAGAATCCAACACGCTCCGTATCGTGTGAGATATATGCATTTCTTCATTGTGGGCAGGTATAACTACCGACAGTGGCGGCGAAGTTTTTTTGTTATTTCTTTTATCAGGGAGTAAAAGGCCTATCAGCATTGCACTGTTGACAACTGCAAGTAAGGAAAATAGTATTGTAAGAAAGGTGTCGAGCATTAAAACACCTACACCGTTTTCAAGGCGCCCCGAATTCCGTAATTATCAGGCACGAAATCCATGTTGCCCTTCTTGCGTATGACTGTCCAGTACATGGGCTGACCCCTTATTGCCTTAACGATGCCGTTACACACACTGAGCGAGACCAATATCCCTACGGTCAACGCGGAAAAAAATACCACAAATACGTGGCTCAATTTCTTCTCTTTCCACAGGGCAACGACGCCTGCAAATGTGAAGCCTGATGCAAGAACGAAATTTATAGCGACCTCGATGACCATACGCGTTAGATTGATCTGTGATGGTTCGCCCGTTATGAATGATACGCCGCCGGAAAACATGAACATCACAAGGAAAAAAGATGAAATATAGCCCAGCATGGTAAAAGTCATGAGGGCCTTCTGCATCGCGGAGAAATTTCCAAAGAATATGGACTTCTTGTGCTCGAAAAATGCCTTAGTGTTGCCATAAGCCCACCTTTTCTGCTGGGTTCTGAGGCTGCGAATGTTGTATGGAACTTCGCCCTTTACGTTAATGTCGTCAATGTAAGCTGTCTTGTAACCTTTCGTAAGGGCGCGCACAGAAAACTCGACATCTTCTGTAACGCTGCCTTCCTGCCAGTTCCCGAGTTTTTTCAGCACGTCCTTGCGCACCGCCTCGCCGGACCCGAAAAGCAGGGACACGCCTGCCGCGCTGTTGAGGCGTGCAAGTATGTTATGGTAAACCATCAGGACCGTACTTGCAAATTTTGAAGTGGGACTCTGTTCCATGTTTATGTAAGACCATTTGGACTGGACGCATGCGACTTTCTTGTCTTCAAAAGGCACAACTATTTGCTTGAGAAAATTCTTCGGTGCTATGAAATCTGAATCGAAAATGACTATTATATCGCCTTTCGAGTGACGCAGCATGTTGTTTAGATTGCCGGCCTTGAAGCCCTCATTTGTGCCGCGTCTTGTCACCTTCACGCGTCCCTTATACTTGGCTGCGAACTCGTCTATCATTTGTGAGACTCCGCTGTCAGAGCTGTCGTCACCTATGATTATTTCATACTTATTTTTTGGATAATCCATGCCTAGGCAGGATTCTGCGCATCTTATTGCAACAGGCTCGTTGAATGTTGGTATCTGTATGGTTATCTTTGGAGATATTTTTGACACAGTTTTGTTGTAGTTCTTTCTTCTCTGCAAAATGCCAATGATGCCGAATGTATAGAAAAATATGGAAAATATGGCAACAGGTATTACAAGGAAATGAAATAGATCGGTTGAAATGCCATGCACGAAAATTTTGGCTGTTTCTGTCATTACTGCTATTGTGCTCATATTTATCACGGTTGATTATATGGTGTTGGCGTAGTGAGTTATTAAGGAAATATAAATAAAAGAGCTTTTATAGGGTCTGTTTTCACACATTATCTACGCCAAAAAACAGCAAGACTAGCTTGTCGCCTGCAAGCGTCAGGCCATTGTAGCTGTTCCCGTTAAGATGTATCGTATTGTTTTCGAGAATCAGCGAGGTTTCGTTAGCGCCTGTGGACGGGCCTGAAAGCCACAAAACAGGGTCCTGAAAGTCAGGCCTTTCTATCTCCTCGCTAGTAGAATTGTACCACGTGTCGCCTATGAAATAATAGCTGTCAAAATACACCAGCCGTGTCTCATAGGAGTAATAGAGAGGGAGCTTGGACAGTATGCTGATGAGGATCGCGCTGAAATACGCATTATCCTGCGTATTTGAGCCGTCGAATACTATGTTCATTTTGGTGAAAGATTTGCCAATGGCCTTTATGCCCTCCGGCTCATTTGTCTTTACAAGAAGCGATTCGCGTATATCGTTTGAGAACGCATATATCTCATTCCCATGGCCCGGTATCTGCACCTCCATTATAGGCCTCTCTTCTGTGCAGCCTGAAATGGCTACGACAGTTAAAAGAATTAATATTAAAGGTACTTTTTTCATAATCATTGCTCAATACAGATAAAACTAAAGATATAAAAAGAGGCTTCTGCTCATGGGATACTATATCTCAGTCTTAAAAATCTTTCTGTTAAGATAGGTTTGAATTAATATGAAAGCTATAGTACTTGCAGCGGGTCATGGAACAAGACTAATGCCGTATACTCTAGACAGAAATAAAACTATGCTTCCTCTTTGGGATGGAAAACCTGTAATAGGACATGTTGTTGATTACCTTGTAAAATTTGGTTTTGAACCGATCATTGCGATATCGAGAAATACTCACGAAGATCAGATATCAAATTATTTTTCAACTCTATCAAGCGTTCATTTTTCAGCGGCGGATAGACCATCTGGAACTGCTGGTGAAGTATACAATGCAAGAGGGTTACTGAAAGGTGAAAAAAATTTTCTTGTTTATTATGGTGATACACTTGCTAATGTTGATTTGGACGCCATGAGAAGTCAACATGAATCCGAAGGTAATATGGTAACATTATGCGGAGCAGAAAAAGTACCATTCGGACTTGGTCTCATCGAACGCCCTGATGGAAGAGTAAAACTTATAGAAAAACCAGACATTAGTTTTGCTCCAAATAAATACCCGAACTGTCCTATTTTTTATATACAGCACACCGTCCTTGATTATATTGAAGATATACGACAAAAACAATCAGGTGATATAGATTTCTCTAAAGACGTTATACCAGCATTAGAACAGGCTGGTGAAAAAATAGGTCTTTATGTTCATACGGGTTATTATCATGACGTTGGCACTCACTGGGCCTATGAAAGAGTAAAAGATTTGCCATTGGACCTATAATTACTCTAACTTTGCAATTTCTCTTATCAGGATTGTAGCATACGAGCCTTTAGGCAGCTCAAACTCAAGGCGGAGCGTTTTACCGTTTATCGAATATGCGAGTATCTTTGGCATAACAAAAGCCGCACGAGACGAACCTCCGCATTTTATGTTGAGATCTCGGACTGCAAAATCTTCCTGCTTTACTTTATCCATTTTGAGTAGTTTTGTAGTCTGTTCGCTTGCAAAATCATTTTTCAGTTTGGTGTCAAACCCTACTATCGGAAAATTAACAAAGCTGGGATTTCTGTTTTTTAGAATGTAAGAATCCAGAGCCTTATTAAACAGATAAGATTGATAGGCGTGGATAAAAAACTTCAGAAGTTTCTTGCCGAGCTCGTTGATTGAACTGTACTGTTTTTTTGTTCTTTTATTGATAATATTCAAAACGTCTTCGTATTCTCTATTCAAAATCAGTTTTCCGATGACATGGTTATCGCCATACTTCCCGAACCTCTGGGAGCCGAAATAATTTGGCATGCCGCTTCTGAGCGCTTCTACAGCATGCTTAGCGTTTTCCGGGTTTTTGCAGTTATGCAGCGTTATGATAAATTTGTTCCCTTCCAGTTCGCCTACCTGCATCATCTTGTCGGTAGAGGAAATTTTTGTGAGCTCCATTTTATCCGCTCGTATTTCTCGGAACTTCTCTTTTCTGATAGTAATATATTGCGAAGTCACGGCAAACTTATCCTTCAGGCCTGCGTAGCCGATGTCATTTTTACTTATTTTCAATTCCCTCTTGATGAGCTTAATGGCGTCCTTCGTTGTCATGTTATTTTTCTTCAGCAAAGCAAGGACGTAAGGGCCGTCCATTGGTTTTACGCCCCCTCTGCCACGCGTGTATTTAGAAAAGAATTTTTTGAATGGTATTTCATCCACAACAAAGTCTTTCCTGTCTCTTATTGCGCCGCCTGTACCCTTTGATTTTGTCCAATACTTAGCAGAGAGCAGTTTTTGAAGGCTTTGCATAGCTGGAATTCATTAGAATCAATAAAAAGGTTCTACTATTGGCGTAGTTTCTTGGGCCGCTTTGCAACGAAGTATGCTACTGTGATTATTACGAAGACTGCAAGTATCCCGACGTACGTATAATCTGTCTCGCTTGGCTGCGTAGTAGGCTGCTCAACAGGCTGCTGAGCAGGCTGTGTTGGTTCTGGTTGAGGTGCAGGGGTTTCCTCGGATGGATTCGCACAGTCCACCGGGCAACTTGGTATAGATTCGCCACTCTCACAAATATTGTTGCCGCATACAGGCTGGGGTACTGCCTGTTCGCCTGTTATCGCAAATGTCGAGAAGCCTGGTGTTGT
>CAYJUT010000015.1:0-11175 GCA_964373415.1 uncultured archaeon
GATACAAACCACAGAAATATACCCTAAAACTACCATTCAAGTTTTATGAAGTTCCTGATTAGTTGATTGCATGTTTTGCATTGCCAAGCTTTCAAGGGCTCAATCTCTTTCGCGCTAGAACCAACGTATCTTGCCCACTGTTCTGTTTCAACAAGCCTTCCGCCATTATTATTTGTACAATTATAGCAGATGTCTAGTCTTATCATATCTGATAAATATTCAGCCATTTAACAGCCTCCAAATTAATTAGACTGTTCTGTTCTTAAAACTTCTCGAGGCTTTCTATTATTTCCTTTTCTTCGTTGTCCTGCTTCATCCGCTCTGCAAGACCCTCAAAAACGTATTCAAGCCTCTTTACCTTTTTCAGCAGCACCTGATTTTCCTTCCGCATCTCGAGCAAAGCGCACCAAAGCTGCGCCGTCTTGATGTCATTAGAAGAGCGGTAAGCTGGTCGGTGTTTTGTGACATTCCTTAACATAGAATTAATGCGCCTCTCGTCCTCAGGCGGCAGCATCTGCTTCCAGTCGTCGACTATTCTGAATAACATAATTATGCTCCGCCGCCTTTACCTGGATAGGCAAGCTTAGGTTGTGGTTCGTTATGCTTGTTAACAACAGCTCCGAACTTATACGCCAAATCTTCTAGAACCGGATAAGACTTCAATATATTGAAGGTTAGACCATCTTCACCCTTTGAGTATACGGCAACAATATTTGTACCTTTAGGATCTTTTGTAACTTCCCAACGCTTCCAATTAGGTCTGTATTCAACAGCAAACCCTGCCAAGTTAAGTTGTATCCGCGCCCTTTGAGCAGCAAACCACTTACCAGCGCCTTCGGGCTGTCTTTCATCTGAACTTACACTTCTTGGACTTATGCTAATTACCACATTTATCACTTACTCAATAGTGACAAAAGTCTTTATAAATGTTGGCTTTTATAGCAATACAAGGAAAATACGTGTTAATATTTCCTTGTTTTCTATACACGAAACCGAAAACATTTTATTGCAGGTTTCGCAGTATAGAAATGTAAACTGTTTGTAATTGGTGTTAGCATGAAAAAAGGCGATTTTGTAAAGGTGGCATATGTAGGCAGGCTTGAGACAGGTGAGATATTCGACCTGACAGATGCTGAGATTGCGAAGAAGGAAGGCATCTATAGTCCTAAAATAATGTATCGCGACCTGCCCGTGGTTGTAGGAGCCAGATTTCTGATAAAAGGCCTTGACAAAGCGCTTCTCGAAACGGAAATTGGCGATAAAAAAACCATTGAAATAAAACCTGAAGATGGCTTTGGAGAAAGGGATACCAAGCTTGTGAGAACTGTGCAGCGCAAGTTCTTCAAGGACCAGAAAGTAGAACCAAGGCAGGGTATGATAGTTGATTTCGGCGGCATGAAGGGTCGGATACAAAGCGTGGATGCAGGACGTATAAGAGTTGACTTCAATAATCCTTTAGCCGGCCATGTTCTGAAATATGATATAGAGATAAAGGAAAAGATAGAAGAACCCATTGAACAGGTCAAAGCGCTACTAGAATTTTTCGGGGCTAGCAATGTAGATCCCAAAATAGAGGGTAATACTGTAACAATTAATATCAGGCTGCCAGGACAGCTAAAAGAACAAGTAAGTTCCCTTATAATTGAACATGTAAATGGCATAGAGAAAGTAAATTTTGTTGAAAGCTATCAGAAGGGCGATGAGCATCATGCGCGCGAGCATCACGATCATGAAGGTCATGAGTAATTATGGAAAAGATTTACATCGGAATAGAAACTTCCAGAGAAATAGTAGATGAATTAGTAAAAACGGATAGGTTGTTGCTTAGAACAGGCCAAAAAAGAACTTATCCATCACTAATTGTAGTAGGTGAACCATCTGAAGCTTTAATGCGGTACTTGTCAGATGCTTTAGACAATTACTGCAGGAATACAACAGTTTGAATCTACTTCCTGAGAACTATCGGCTTGTGATAATAGGTAGAGTACTTACAGTGAGGGCACAAACTTGGTATAGAGTCCTTCTTGGTTTCCCATTGATGGTCGCAGCGGACGCATTTTAATTTGATTTTCAATCATCTCCTACTATTACTACTACTCCTACTATTATTTAAATTAGTTTGTGTGATGTTTGAAAATTACGCAGAAACTTCTTCGAATCTTTAAATATAACTTATGCCGATATATCTTCAGGTGGTTGAATGGGCATTCTTGCGCAAAAAGATATCGGTACTACACCAGCTGACGAGGAATTAAGGAAGATACTGGAATCGAAGAGGGCTGAGATAAAAATACTCGGCGCGGGCGGTGCCGGAGGCAATACCATTTCTCGTTTGATGCAAGTAGGTGTTGTTGGTGCAGAAACAATAGCTATGAACACGGACGCGCAGGACCTGCTTTACACAGATGCTGATGTAAAGATACTCATAGGCAAGGAAATAACAGGTGGTTTGGGTGCGGGTGCTGATCCAAGAATAGGTGAGGAATCTGCAAAGGAGAGCAGGAATGAAATAAAGAAAGTCCTTGAAGGCACTGACATGGTTTTTGTTACATGCGGCATGGGAGGCGGTACAGGAACAGGTTCACTGCCAATAGCCGCTGATATTGCCAAAAAGGGTGGAGCACTTACAGTTGCTATCGTCACATTGCCGTTTACGATGGAAGGCAAACAGAGGATGAAAAATGCTAGAGATGGTGTTGAGAAGCTGCAAAAGGCTGTTGACACGCTCATAGTAATACCAAATGACAAGTTGCTCGAGATTGTTCCTGATGTATCATTGCCAACAGCATTCAAGGTTGCTGATGAGATTCTTGTAAATGCTGTCAAGGGCATATCTGAGCTAGTAACCCGACCTGGTCTCGTGAACCTGGATTTCGCTGACATAAGAGCTGTCATGACAAATGGCGGTGTGGCGATGATAGGCATGGGTGACAGCGATGGTGAAAACCGTGCCATTGAGGCTGTTGAACGTGCGCTGAATAATCCGCTTCTTGATGTTGACATAGAAGGCGCTACCGGCGCACTCATAAATGTTTCAGGCGGTATTGATATAACAATCAGGGACTGCCAAAAGATAGTTGAAACTGTTGCAACGCGCCTGAACCCTGACGCAAAGATAATATGGGGCGCTCAAATAATCAAAGAATTGGGCGACTCAATAAGAACCATGCTTGTTGTAACAGGTGTCACCTCACCGACGCTTTTCAGCCCGCAAAAGGTCTATACGAAAGAGAAGAAGAAGGAAATAGAAAAGATGTTCGGAATAGATTTTATAGAAAGGTAAATCGTAAGCCCTAAAATTATATGACTTATTGTCGCCTTTTGTTAATTCTTAAATCTTTTCTTTCAATAAAAGTCTATGGGTATTAAGAACTTTATAGAGAGGGTAAGACGTATTTTACTTGTCTCGTCCAAACCCGATAAATCCGAGTACAGACAGACCGTGAAAATAACTGGTCTGGGGTTTGTTGTAATAGGTGTTATAGGATTCGTAATATTCATGGTAGTTCAGCTAATTGGAGGGTTATAAAGAAGGTAATAATCAAGATTAGGTCCTCAAGATCCCAATTCTTTTGGGGTTCACAAAGACCTTTTCTTTAGAAAAGGGATTTGTAATGATAGCAACAATAAGAACAACAACCGGCAGAGAGAATGTAGTTATAGACTCGCTTACTACAAAGATCCAGAATGAAAAACTACAAATAAAATCTATATTCCACCCAGAGGACTTGCGAGGTTATATTTTCATAGAGGGCGAGCCGGAAGAGATAGAGGCAGCTGTAAAGAGCGTACCACATGTCCGCGGTTTCATAAACAAGGACGTGCCAATGAACCAACTTGAAAGGTTTCTGATAGCGGAGAAGAGCGAAGTAAAATTCAATGTAGGTGATGTTGTAGAGATAATAGGCTCTCCATTCAAGGGAGAGCGGGCCAAGATATCGAGGGTTGATGAGACGAAGGGCGAAATAACTGTAGAGTTTCTTGAAGCCGCAATACCAATACCTGTCACAATTTCCGTCAATTCCGTAAGGATGCATGAGAAAAAGAGGGAATAAAATATGGATGCGCAACAATTTCGTGAATTAAACTTATTTCATGGTGACGTAATTCAGGTTTCAAGGGATGGTGTGCACTATTTAGGTAGATATGAAACTCACTTAAATCCAGATGAAGTAGTAAGATTAAATTCGGGTCGGAGTATCGTATATTTCGAAATTTCTGAAATAGATATGATAGTAAAATATTCACCAAAAACTAGAGTTGCCACAAAGGTTGATAATCATGTCAAAAGAAAAGGTAGATACACTTGTTAAAGGTGGACAGGCAACGCCAGCGCCGCCTCTTGGGCCATCTATATCGCCTTTGGGCGTTAATGTGATGGACGTAGTAAAAGAAATAAACGAGAAGACAAAGGCATTTGCTGGCATGGAAGTTCCTGTTAAAATATTAATCGATACTGGTACAAAGAAATTCACGGTAAGCGTTGGCACGCCGCCTGTGACCTCAATGATAAAAAAGGAGATAAAAGTGGAGAAACTTGCAACAGTTGGTGAGGACAAGATAAGAAAAACTGCCGGCAACATAAGTCTTGAGGCTGTTGTCAGGATAGCAAAAAGCAAAGAATCGATAAGAGGGAACACAGTTTCGAAGGTCAAGCAAGTTCTTGGAACGTGCCAAAGTTCCGGCGTTCTTGTCGATAACAAGAGCCCAAAAGAAGTTATACAGGAAATAAACGAAGGTAAAATAAAAGTAGAGTAGCAAATGATTGGTGCATCGGCCTTCTTGAGACAATTACTTCTGTAATTCTTTCGTAATTTACTGATTTTCCCTGCCGACTTTAAGAACTTTAGAGAACTTTTTAAACTATGAAATATGATGGTGTGCTTATAGCTCTCTACGTTTTAGCGTTGATAGTAGTTCTAAAAGAATTCTTCAACACAATAGGCCTCACGATAGTCGTCGTGTTGTTGATTCTTATGATGGTCGTGCAAAAAATAGGTCTTGAAAAAATGATCAAAAAACTTGAGAGTGAAAAAAATAACAGACTTGATGAGATCGTGACGAAGATAGATGACGTTGGAAGAAGGGTTGATGGGTTCAAGGATGATATGAACCGTCAGGTCGTTTTTGTTGATAATAAAGTTTCTGATCTGAGACATTTTGTAGGGGTCGAGGTACAAAATGTTCATAGTGAACTTTCAAGACAGGTCATTGCACTTGAAGACAGGATAAACGAAATAAAACAGACGATGTCATCGGCAGTGGGCTCTCTGGACGACAGAATAAGGGTAGAAGAGACGAAGGATGAGGTAACAGAAAGCGGTGAGGATAGCACAGAAGGGACCTTTTAATACTTTATTCTCAAATTAAAATAACCCGTTCGAAAGAATACTGATGCCATTGCAGAGGGCTATTTCGGCAGCAGGAGGGTTTTTATGGCCAGAGACGGAACAAAGCTTGACGAAGCTATCAAAAAAGTGCGAGAAGACGAAAAGAGGAAATTCGTCCAGACGGTAGACCTTATAGTAAATATAAGAAATGTAGACCTGAAAAAGCCTGAAAACAAATTCTCGAAGGATGTGCTGCTTCCACACGGGCGCGGTAAGGACGTCAGTGTTTGCATAATCTCTGATACTGTCAAAGACGGTGTTGGCAAAATCGATATAGAGGAATTTTCAAGAAACAAATCAGCTGCCAAGCAATTTGCTAAAAAACATGATTTCTTCCTTTGCGAAGCTCCTCTTATGCCGCTTGTAGGTAAGGTACTTGGACGGTATCTGGGGCCAAAAGGCAAGATGCCCAAGCTATTACCGCCTGGAAAGGACCCAAAATCGATGGTGGACGAAACGAAAAAATCCGTCAGACTTAACCTGCGTGATGCTCCAACAATCCAAATTGCGATAGGCTCGGAAGATATGCAGGATGGGCAAATAAAAGATAATGTAGAAAAAGTGCTTGAAGAAGTGAAAAAATCGCTGCCTGCAAAAGCGCAAATCAAGAATGCTTACATAAAAACCACTATGGGTAAGCCAGTAAAAATAGGTGTTATGTAATGTTGAAAAACGTAAAACCAAAACATGTTGAAGATCTTGCCAATATGATTGATGTATACTCTGCAATAGGCGTACTTAACATGCACAAGATGCCTGCACGGGCTCTGCAGCAGATGCGCGAGAGCATGCGCGGTACAACAGTAATCAAAATGAGCAAGAAATCACTTATAAAAAAGGCAATGGAAAAATCAAAGAAGAAAAATATAAAAATACTCGAGGAGAAGATGACCGGCGTTCCTGCGCTCCTCCTGACGAATGAAAATCCATTCAGGCTGTTCAGGCTTCTCAAAGAAAATAGAACTCCAGCTGCCGCCAAGGTCGGCGATATAGCGACAAAGGATATAATTATACAAAAAGGTGCGACACCTCTTCCACCAGGACCATCGATATCGACACTGCAAAAAGTCGGCCTGAAAACATCTGTACAGGGCGGGAAGATACATGTCATGGCGGACAAGGTCGTATGCAAGGCTGGTGAGAGAATGAATACAGAGACTGCAGACGTGCTGAGCCTCTTAAAAATAGAGCCGATGGAGATAGGACTTGAGCTGACTCATGTTTTAGAGGATGGTACTGTTTACGGCAAGGATGTACTTGATGTTAGCGTTGAAGATTATGTCCGTGATTTGATGAAATGCGTGGCCAAGGCTATTAACTTGTCTGTAAACACCGGGTACCCTACAAAACTCACGGCTCCTATAATGATACAGAAAGCCTTCATGGAAGCGAAAACACTCGCATTGGAAAGGGATATAGTGGAAAAAGAATTCATACAAGACCTTATATCAAAGGCTGAAAGGGCTGCAAAGGTATTGGGAGACAAAATCCCGTCATAATAAATATATTTGGTAGGAGGAGAAAAAAATGAATTACGTATATTCGGCTCTGTTGCTTCACAGTGCTGGCAAAGAAGTGAACGAAGAGAATGTTAAAAAAATCGTTGGTGCTGTTGAAACTCCAGACGAAGCTAAGGTAAAGACGTTAGTAGCTGCATTGGATGGTGTTGACATTGCTGATGTCATCAGCAAAGCTGCGATGCCAACTGCTGCCCCAGTTCAAGCTGCACCTGCACAGTCCGAAGCGAAGAAGGAAGGTCCAAGCGAAGAAGAGCTTGAGAAGAAGGCAGAAGAAGCGGCTGGCGGACTAGCAAGCTTGTTTGGTTAAAATTTTTTCTTTTTAATTTTAATCCTTATTTTTCTAATTATATCTAGGTATAGATATGCTAACAGACAAAGAAGCGAAGAAAAAATACATCGGTGAATTTCACAGTAATCCTGACAAGTATTATGCTACTGAGTATTTGAGACGTGAAGGTTTTTCCCGGCATACGTGCACCAAATGTAACAGGCCCTTTTGGTCGGTTGAAGATAGAAATTTGTGCGGAGATCCGGCCTGCGGCATCGTGCCTTTCTCATTCATCGGAAACACGCCTGCGAAACCTCTCGACTATATAGAAGTCTGGAAACGCTTTTCTGCAATGTTCAAGAAATTCGGGTACATGCCGATAAAACGCTATCCGATAGTCGCAAGATGGAACCCGACAGTGGATTACACTAATTCCTCCATTGCAGCCTTTCAGCCATATGTTATATCTGGCGAGGTAGAACCGCCAGCGAAAAAGCTTGTCATACCTCAATTATGTTTCAGAACTGTTGACATAGATAATGTGGGTATCACCGGCAGCCACAACACTGTTTTCTGCATGATAGGGCAGCACATGTTTGTTCCACCAAAAGAATGGAATCAGAATCTTGTCTTCCAGCATATACATGAATGGCTAAAGAAGGGCCTCGGTTTGCCAAATAAAGAAATAATTTTCCATGAAGATGCATGGGCTGGTGGTGGAAATCTAGGACCTTGCATGGAATTTTTTTCACGTGGCTGCGAATTGGGCAATCAAGTATACATGATGTACAAACAGACAGAAAACAATATCAAGCCACTTGACCTAAAAGTTCTTGATATGGGTCTGGGCCAAGAAAGAAACGCATGGTTTTCACAGGGTGTAAACACTGTATACGATGCTGCTTTCCCGACAGTCGTATCACATTTAATCAAAAAGACTGGCAATAAGTTCGACGACAAGCTTGTAGGAAAATATGTTCCATATGCAGGTTTGCTAAATATAGATGAAGTTGAAAACATAAACGATGCATGGAAGGAAGTCAGCAAAAGAACTGGCTACGATATTGAAGAACTGAAAAAAAACATACTTCCGCTTGCTGGCTTATACTCTGTAGCAGAGCATAGCCGTGCATTGCTAATAATGTTTAATGATGGTGCGTTGCCTTCTAATGTTGGAGATTCTTACAATCTCAGAATAATAATGCGGCGCATGCTCTCATTCATGGATAAATACCAATGGAAAACAGACGTAGAAAAACTTTTCGAACTGCATGCAAAATATCTCAAGCCCCAATTTCCTGAGTTATCTGAAAACTTAAAAAACGTTTCGAAAATTTTTAATGTAGAAAAAGAGAAATATAAAAAAACTGGTGAAAGGGCAAAACAAATAGTATCGAATGTGATTTCGAAAGGGATAACACATACTGATTTAATACAACTATACGATTCCCATGGTATTTCTCCGGAACTCATTGCAGAAGAAGCGAAGAAAATAGGAAAGTCTATTGACATTCCAGAAAATTTCTACTCTCTAGTCGCAGAAATGCACAAAAAACAGGAACAAAAACATGCAACAAAAAAGCAACTTGATATAGACTTCGGGCCTCTTCCAGCGACAAAAGCATTATATTTTGATGACCATAAACGTCCGAGCAACACAGCAAAAGTTTTGAAAGTAATTGACAAATACGTTGTTCTTGACCAGACGGTCGCATACCCAACTTCAGGCGGACAGCTTCACGACACAGGAAAAATAAATATGGAAGAGTTCGTTGAGGTATTCAAGCACGGCTCTCTTATTGTGCATAAAATGAAAAACACTTCAACATTCAAAGAAGGTCAGCATGTTAAAGTTGATATAGATATAGATCGTAGATTAAGGCTTGCAAAGCATCACACAGCAACGCACATAATAAATGAAGCTGCACGACGGGTTTTAGGTAATCATGTAAATCAGTCAAGTGCGTTCAAAGATGTTGACAAGGCGCATCTGGACATAACTCACTACGCATCTATAACAAATGATGAGCTAGATAAGATAGAAAATATTGCAAATGTCATAGTAAAAAAATCTGTTAAAATAGAAAAAACCTTTTCCAAGAAAAGTGACGCAGAAAAGAAACATGGTGTCTCTATATACCAGGGCGGCGCCGTTCCCGGAAAAGAGCTTAGAATAGTCAATATAATGGACGTGGACGTTGAAGCATGCGGCGGCACCCATCTTGACAATACAAAAGAAGTTGGAAAAATTCTAATAGTGTCGTCTGAAAGAATTCAGGACAATATTTCGAGGATAAATTTCGTCGCCGGAGATGCGGCAGCGGTATTTGAAGAAGAACAGAAATCTTTGCTCAATGAAATAGAGAAAATACTTGGCGTAAAGGGAGTAAAAACTGTAAATGCTGTGAAAGGCTTATTTGAACAGTGGAAGAGTGTGAAGAAAGATTTAGAAATCTACAGAGAACAAAGAAGTGAAATGAAAGTTTCGGACCTGGAAAATAAATTTATAAATGACGCCCTGGTTGAAAAAATAGATTCCGCAGATATAGCACAGCTTCAATCCATATCAAGAACTATATCGGGCCCCAACAAGGTTGTAGTGTTGTTTGGGTTAGCAGATAAAATATATGTCCTCGTCTCTGTTGGAAATAATACCAGATTTAATGCCGGAGAGATAATAAAAAATATATTCACCGAGCTTGGAGGAAAGGGTGGCGGAAATAAGTCCCTGGCGCAAGGCATATGTACTGATAAGGAAAAATTAGATAAATTGGCAGAAAAGCTAAGGAGTGACCTTATATGAAAGAGCGTTACATACTCAGAGAAATAAGAAATGTACTCAATGTGCCGACCAATGACATACCAAAAACTCTTCTGAGATTCAAGAAAGAAATCGAAGATATGAAAAAGGAATTAAGATGACAAATTAAGCGATCTTATTGCACATTCTGTCGGCGGCGCGAGCAAATACGTGCATAAGGCATCAAATATACTATCCTGAGAAATGTCATCGATCCTGGTTTCTCCGTTTATGTTGACTATACTCGCATAATTTTCTGTGGAATTTATCTTTAGCACTATCAACTGTACTTGTCCAGACGGTGTTAGGAATGTCTCAGGTGCTTGATCTGCGAAATAAATGACAGAATTTTCTATCTGATCATTTTTGTAAATCTTGAGAAATGTAACGCCGCCCTGAATGTATGTGTTCTCCAGCCGGATGTCGATAGGCCCGTCAACCACATACCTGTCAAGAGGTTTCAATTCGCTCTGCTGGTCTAAATTTCCACCAAAGCTGGATGCAACAAAGGCTGCCGACGACATGCCAAATATGACAATTATTGAGAGTGCCATTATGGTCTTTTTTGTCGATTTTTTCATGCTCAATTCAACTCCGTTGATTGGCATCTCGAATAAGCAAAAGGCTTATTTGCAGATATCTATCAAAAGGATTAGTATAGTTAATCATTTAATAAAGATGATCCGCCGCTACGCTACGGTTTTGATTATTATTCTCCGACGTGTATATGTGCCACAACGCTCTTGCCGCTTCTCGCAAGTTCCTGAAATTTTTTAAGCGCGTCCGGGGTCTTTAAAGCATGGATAATGATTTTTGATTTCTTTGCTGCGTCAAAAACGTCCTGATTTATATTTAATTTTCCCCTGAAACCTGTGCCGAATATTGCAACGTCAGGATCGTGAAGAAGCATTTTATCGAACTCTTTTTTCGTTATCTTGTTGGTTTTTTCCAGATGCTCTACGCCGCCTTTATGCAGAAAAAAATTGTTTGTTACTATGTCCTCGTTTATGTGTATTTTACCCGGCTCGACTTTCTTTATTCGCGGCAACATAATAACATTTGATAAGAATAGATAAAAAGTCATTTGTCAAGGATTTTCTTAGCGGTCTTTAATAGAGCTAGATCCCGTTTTACAATAAACTTACCATCATAAATCTTGGGTTTTTCACTTCTAATCATATCTATTGCATTGCTCAG
>CAYJUT010000016.1:0-11167 GCA_964373415.1 uncultured archaeon
TTTTTCTTCTGTCTCTTTTCATAAGCAGCCTGATCTTCGGGAAAATATGTCCTGTTGAAGCAGTCGTCGCACATGCCGTCGTGCCAGTCGTTGTTGTGCGCGGATATCTTCGTTTTGCAATTTTTGCAGCTGAAGTTCATCTCCTCGTCGTGCTTCATATGGAAGGTTCTCATTTTCTTCTTTGCGTCATCTGAGCTCATAGTCTCGGCAAAGCTGCCTTCTGCCCAGAAAGTGTCTTCTTTTGTTGACTTCTTGTCTTTCATATGCATTTCACTTACTTCTCTATAATTCTCATTATGTTTGTCGCAAACGTCTGCGCATTTTTCAGGGATTCCTCTGCCGGCTTTTTGTTCGCCTGGGGTATTGTCTTGTATGTGTAGTCTCCCCTCTTGCCTTTCTCCATGCTGAATATCTCCAGCAGGTCGTCTGCCCGGATTATCATCGACCTGTATATCTTAAGCAGTTCTGTATCGATTATTCCAGTGTCGACGAAATGCCTTTTGAACGAATCAAACGTCTTTTTGTGGATTTTCGGGGCGCTGGTCTTTATGTTTTTCGTGGCTAGCAGAGCTTTAGCCGAATAGAATATACAGTAATATGCATGGGCTATTGCGCCGCTGTAGAATGTCATGTCTTCCTTTATGTCAAAATCTTTCTTTTCTTTCTCGCCTTCGGAAAGCCTAAGAAGAACTTCAGCTATTGTCAGCTCGTTCTTTGCTCTTTCAGTAAACAGTTTGGTTATTGAATCCATTTTGCACAGCCTCGTTCATTATCCCGTAATATTCCTTTCCGCCTGAAAGTATAAGATTATTGTTTGCGATCTCTTTGCCGTAATTTGCTTCTTTGTTTGTAAGCATTTCGAGAAATTCTTTTTCTTTGAAAACATACAGATGCACGGGCGGTATGTTCAGCTTGCAGTCCTGGCTTATTTCTGCGTATATTCTTTTCGGATCCAGCGAATCATCACATACTATTATCATATCAAGATCAGACTTCGGTCTCTGCGTTCTCCTGGCATAGCTTCCGGTTATGATAAGTATGTAAAATTCCGTGGGGATTCCTTTTGAAATTTTTTCTATGTCCCTGTACGGTATATGTTTCTGGCTCCATGCAATATGTTCAGCAACAAACCCTGCATATGCCCTTGCTTTCAGTGATGCGATATTAAGCGCGTAAAGCACGACATTGCCCGCTTTTTCTTCCTTGAGCAGGCCCGTCTTAACGAATTTCTTCAGAGAGCTGAATACGTAGCTTTCCGACTTCTTACCGGACAGTTTCTTGACTTCCCTGAACGTAAACTTATTCCAGGGCGTTTTGGCAAATACCGCCATGATTTCGTGTTCTTTTCTCAGCATTATATCAATCCTAATTTTAGGCTTATTTAATCCTATATATAGGAATACTTAAACCTATCGTTCTAAAAACCAGAATTCCTTTAATAAAAGCCGCATGTCGGTATCTAGCTTAGATAAGAACCATACCTTTATCTCAGACCCATCTTCGGCATGCCTTTTTTTGTTAACAAGCGTAAACAATTTAAGGCTGCACATGCATGAGGATGCAGGTGATATGCATGCAAGAAGTGTCAGGCGTCAGGCTTCCGGATCAGGAACGCGAGCGGGTCGAGCAGCTCGTCAAGATGGGCTATTATTTGAACGCGGCTGATTTCCTCCGAGATGCGGTTCGCGCGAAACTTGCCGAGCTCGAATTCGTCGTTCCGCGGAACTTGAAGATGGCGGATGTGAAAAAGGAGGTTCTTGGAGCGATCAAGGGCAAGCAGAGTGTCTACGCTGACGAGATTGCGGCCGAACTTAATTTGGATATCGAGACCGTGATCCATGCTATCGAGGCGCTGATAAAGGAAAAGAAGGTTGTCGCATGATGCTGACAAATGTCAACGACGGCATCCAGGGCGAGCGAATAGTTTGCATTTGCCGGGCTGTTCGCAGCAAGCGTATCATGCCAGGTTCTCATGCACACCGGGCAATGGAAATGGTCATCGAAGGGACGCCGGCAAGGTGCTACATCTTGAAGCCTGTTCGGGCGTTGCTGTGAATCTGCAAACCTGGAAACAATATGTTGGCGGTTAAAATGGAAAAGGACTTTTGCGTAAGATGCGGGTCGCATAACATCAAGACAGTAGAAAAACACCTCCAGTTTACGTTCCCGAATCCCGGGACAGTTGAAGTTGACCAGAAATGCAACGAATGTCAGGAATGCGGCGGGACATACTTTGATTCCAAGCAGATGACAGAGCTTTCTCACAAGATAGATGAAGAAAAAGAGAAGATAGAAAATGTGTAAGTCTATGGAAAATTATATACAGGCATCTCACAAAATCCTTGAAAATGACAAGGGTAAGTTTATTTCTTTGGAAAATTATAAATTAGGCATCTAACTTTTTACTTACTCCCATCTCCGGCATTGAGCTAATAGAGTAAGTCTTAAAATTTATTTTTGTTCTACAAATTATCTCTTGTATTCAACATCACTAAGGTATTCAAATTTATCGTGACTAAAATCGTAAGTCATTTCACGTTTCATAACTTTAGGCCTCCACGGCGTGAACTCACCGTCACCACTAAATCCAGTATAAATTACACTGTAATGAAGTTTACGTCTCTTAATTCCAGAGCTGGAAATCATATGCCTGAAATAGTTGTTCATATCTCTATTTGTTGCATCGAATTCAATTAACTTGCCGTCCAATTTTTTCCCTTTTCTTTCGAGAACGTATATGCCTTCACGTACACTTCCGGGATTGCTGTCATCATCCACAAGTACGAAACCCGCCAAACCATCATTTTTATCAATTGCCTTATTATTATAAGGAATTCTTGCTCCACCGCGACCAAATATTTTAGGGCTAAAAGCAGCCCAAACTAAGTCTTCTCCGAGCCTGGCACGCTCATTTAGATCCAAACGTTCTATATGAGGTATTGATTGTCTGATTAGATCATCCATGCGTTCAGTTCCGTTGATATTTGCACTGAATATTTCAGGAGCGACAAGGGCGGATCCAATAAAATACGGCCTTCCATGTCTAAAGTCCCCGTAATGGAATTTAGTTCTATCGATTCTGAAATCTTTTATTGTCATCTTCTCACATCCCTCAGAATATTGTGATAGTCTCTTGCATGAGGATTATTGTAGAAGATGTCACCACGGCCTCTATAGCTGCCTTTTTCCGAAGAGGCCTTCAATACTAAATGCGCATAGCTAGGTGTTGACACAACTGTTATATGATATCCGCCTGCTTCGCAAGTTGTGACTTGCTCAACACCTCTACCATAGCGGTTTATTTTTGCATCTGGCAGATTAGAAGCGAGTCTTGCTATTCTTGGCAAAATAGGAATTATCCTGTCAAAAGCATGAATTTTTCCCTCGTCTTCTCTTGCGTATGCAACTGCCTCTGAATAGAGAATATCTATTTCTTTTTTCATGTCAGACATTTACCACACCCCATATTATTTTTACTTTATAGTAATAACTAAACTTCGCAATGTATAAAAACTCTCTCCCCCATATGGGGTTATATGTTTGAGATACTAGAAAGCATAGGGATGACGAAATCCGAAGGAAAGGTCTACTTGGCACTCCTGGATTTGGGAACTTCTACCGTGGGTCCAATAGTCAAGAAATCAGGCGTGGCGTATTCTAAAGTTTACATACTTCTTGACAAACTGATAGAAAAGGGTCTTGTGACTTACATCATGAAGGACAAGACCAGACATTTCACGGCTTCTGAACCGAAGAAACTCTCTGAGTACTTCGAAAGGAAGCAAGCGGAAGCCGAAGCCAATAAGAAACGACTGGATGCATTGATACCAAAGCTCGAGGCCAAAAAGCGGCTCTTCCATGACGAGGAAATAGCGGAAGTTTACGAGGGTTATGAGGGGTTAAAGGCTATTTATGACGATAGCCTGAGCCGCCTCGGAAAAGGCGATGAGGTTATTGTTCTTGGCGCGAGCTCTGGTAAATATAGTGACGAGAAGAAATACGCCGATTTCTTCCAGAGAATCAATTCAATAAGGCTCAAAAAGGGGATAAAATACAGGATAATTTATAATGAAAGCCTGCGAAATAGTGCCGCCGCCAAAATATGGCAAAAATCAAAGTTTACTGAAGTCAGGTTTCTTTTGGATGAGACCCAGGGGAGCGTGAATATACAAGGCGACCGTATATTGATTATATACTGGACGGCGGATGGCCCTAAGATTTTTACAGTAAAGAGCCGGATAGTGACAGATTCATTCAGAAAATATTTTGAAGCTTTATGGTCAATCGCTAAGAAATAGCAAATACCATATTGACAAAATCAATTTATATGGATTGCTGCTCTAATTATAGACAGTGATAATTATGGAAGATATGATAACCCTCAAGCTGCCAAAAAGCGATGTCGAGGCTTTCCTTCGTGTAGTGGAAGACATAAAATTCATCAAAGAAGCCGAGAAAGGCGACAAAGAAATAGACAAGGGAAAATTCAAGACTCTTGGCCAGCTAAAAAAGAAATATCAACGATAAAATTCGTCATATTTCTCTGATTTTCTTTTTTCAATTGCAGTAACTCTTATCGTTTTATCTTCTTCTATTATGCGAAATGCCAGTCTGTAGCCGTCTCTACCCACTTTTAGTATCCAGAATTTGCCCCTTGGTTCGCCGACTGATTGCGGATTTAGTTCCAATAAATCAAGCCGCTTCATTATCTTTTCCCGTTCTCCTTTGTCAAGTTTGTCTATAAATTCAATTACACTATCGGCAAGATAGAAATATCAGTCACTTGAGACGGTAAAAATATGCGTTTTGTGTCACGACAACAGAATCCGACAAAATTTATGGGTTAATAAAAGTTCTCAATAATACTATTAGTGGAGACCGATTCATGGGACATGTGAATGGACTAATAATAGGCTTATCTTTAGTTTTGGCGGCTGCAGCTATATTTACAATACCTATCGGGCATGATTTGACAGGACTGGCTGTTGGCGACCAGATTGTTACACAGGCTATGACGCAGGGCTGGGCGACATTTGGCCAGGCACTACCGCAAGGAAAAGCATTTGACGGACTACAGGTCAGTAATCTGCCAACACAGACCGACATAAAAGTAAAATGGCCGGATGGATCGATAAGATTTGCTGTTGTAACGACTAAGATTACTTCTGGCGGAAATTATGCATCGAATGTGGGTTCGGCGAGTTCAGGAAGCTTTACGCCTACTGTTCCTTCTGCTTCTGTTATGCTAAATGTAGGTGGAACTGTTTATACAGCTAACCTTCCTTCAAGTCCAACAAGCGACTCATGGATGTCAGGACCATTGGTAAGAGAGTGGCGTTCTGTCGTAGCGCCAACAACATCCAGCGGCACGCAACATGCGTTGTTGCAAGTTATTTTTGATATACGCTGTTACAATGACGGAGCCTGCCGTGTTGATGTAACAGTTCAGAATGTTAAAGACGTGAGTAGCGGCAATGGTGTTTCTTATGATGTCAATATTAATGTCGGCGGCAGCACTGTTTATAACAAATCAGGCGTGTGGCATCCTTATTTAACTCGTTGGCGAAAAACTTTTGCAACTGGCGGGCTAGTTGAATCGCAGACCACACCGGACTTTGACCCATTCTATCAGGCCAATGCGCTTCCTAGATTTTCGAGTACCGTAGACAATAGCTATGGCACTCCTTCTGGCTCTAAATATGACATCCTTGGTTTTGGTGATATGAACCCTGATATGGCCGCACCCGGAGGCAGGCCGGAGATTGCCTGGTATCCGTATTGGACCGCTCAATACTTGGTGCATAAAACTCAAGGGCAAAGGGCATATATGTTAAAACAGGGCGACTTATCAGGCAGCTGGTCAGGGCATATAACTGAAGCTGACGGCGCTACAATAATTTCTCTTGATAAATACCCGAATTACTGGCTGGATTCACGAGCCGATCCGTCGCCTAGCGGTCCTGCCGCACGCGGCATTCCCGGTTCAACTTACTGGCTGGAAAATGCTCACCTCCCTTCTCTGGCTTTTGTGCCTTATCTTGTAACCGGAGACAGGTATTATCTTGACCAGCAGAAATTCTGGGCTAATTTTGTCATGCTTCGGACCTGGCCGGGAGACGGACAAAGGCAGGCCGGCGCCGGCATCCTGATGCAGAATCAGGAGCGTGGCATTGCCTGGGGCCTGCGTGCCATCGGCGACCTAGTCGCCTACTTGCCGGATGGCGACTCGGACAAGGCATATTTCCGCAGCAAGCTCCAGAACAACCTGAATGCTCTGGACAGCTACGCGCGCAGTTTCAACAGCGGCCCGCTGGAAACGTTGTTCTGGGGGAAGTATCCATCGTCCAACCCCAATCAAACTATTATTCCGCCATGGCAGCACGCCTTTGTTGCGTATGAACTGGACCGGATGGGAGGGCATGGCTTCGCGCCAGTTGCCGCCATGCGCGACCGAATCCTGCGATTATGGGTAAGGCTGTGGACCTCTGATCCCGACTTTCCGCGCGAATGCGGAGCGCCCTACAATCTTCTCGTCGCCTCGGGCGGCCGTGCGTATCAGACGATGCGCGAACTATGGCAAGCCAATGGTTTTTGTCAGCCGCTGCTTGGGTACTATGACGGCGAAGCAAGAACCATGATGATTATAGCTAAACGAGAAGGAATTTCAGGCGCTTCCGGAGCCCTGGATTTCCTTAATGCATACTCAGGCCTTCTTACTGATTTAAATAAGCGGTCTGGCTACGCTATTGCTGAAGCAGGAAGTATTACTCCTCCTCCATCCAACACACCACCAACAGTATCAATAACATCTCCTGCCAATGGAGCAACTGTTTCTAGCACAATTGCTATAACAGCGACAGCTTCTGACAATGTGGGTGTTGCTGGCGTGCAGTTTAAAGTGGATGGAGCAGATATTGGAGCAGAAGACACAGCATCCCCGTATTCCACATCCTTGAATACAGCAACACTAACAAACGGCCCGCATACATTAACTGCTGTTGCCCGGGATGCTGGTGGATTGACAGCCTCATCTTCTATAACAGTCACTGTCAATAATGTTGTGGTTTCATTACCTACCTCAACATTTTCATCTACACCAACATCCATTACAGCAGGACAGTCTGTTACTCTAACATGGACAACGACAGGCGCAACAACAATATCAATTGACCAGGGCATCGGTACAGTAGCCGCTTCGGGAACAAGAATCGTAAGTCCGACGCAGACAACTACTTACACATTGACTGCTACAAACACTGCGGGATCTGTTACAAGAGCACTTACACTTAGTGTAATTCGACCGGCAGTTTGCGGAAATGGCATTCTTGAGAGCGGCGAGCAGTGCGACGATGCAAACACAAACAACAATGATGCATGTAAGAATGATTGCACAAATAATGTTTGCGGTGATGGAATAGTAAGAACTGGTGTCGAAGCTTGTGACAGCGGATCTTCAAACGGAATTTGTCCAGCAACATGCAGTTCAACATGCATAACTAACACATGTCCGCTGCCAGCTCCGAATTTGACACCAGCATTGGGTTTGGTGGGCTACTGGAAGTTCGACGATGGATCCGGAACGATAGCAACGGATTCATCTGGTAATAATAATTACGGGACCGTATTAGGAGCAACATGGGTACCTGGCAAATTTAACAAGGCTTTGAGTTTCAATGGAATCGATAACAGCGTTGATATAGGAATAATAGATACATCTGATTCGACTTTTACATATTCATTCTGGGCGAATACAAATGTTCCTATAGGTGGGACGCCATTTAGCGAATCTACTAGCGGTTCTGGTACTGGCTGCAGCACTACAAATGGCATATTCGTGGGTTACAGTGACGTTGGTTCATTTGCTGCTGTTGAGGTTGCTGTCGGAACAAACGGCGTAAGCGTAAGCGAGCACGCTGCAAGTCATGCGCCTGTTGTTGCTTCTTACCAAGCAGGTTTGAGCGGCTGGAATCATATTGTTATTGTTTCAAATTCACCAACAAACATGAAATTATATGTCAACGGTGTTGAAATGGACACGGCACTGAATACAGTAAAAACACGTATAATTGACGTTGAACAAATAGGGTTTAAGGGCGCATGCACACGGAAATATTTCAATGGTCTTATTGATGAAGTCCTCGTGTACAATCGGTCGCTAAGCAGCCAAGAAATACAAGACCTGTTCAATGGACAACCAACTACGCCTAATGTAACAACTACGGATATTTCAATATTATCCCCATCTGCAACGCCGACGCAAAATTCCGCTACAGTCAAATGGCTGACAAATGTCCCTGCTGCGTCCCGCGTTGATTATGGAACGGATACCAACTATGGGTTAACAGTACAGGACGCGGCGTTCATAACAAATCATTCATCAATAATCGTAAATCTCAATTCGAACAGAACTTATTATTTCCGCATAAATTCTACTGACATATTGGGAAACTCAAAGACTTTTGCCAGCTCGTTCAAAACGTTGGTTGTAGCTGTTAGTAATTACAGCCAAGTTGTTGTGAACGGAAAAATAGTAAGCTTTTCGACTGGTAAGCCGTGCGCAAACTGTCTGGTTACCATTACCTTGAAGAATATAACGGTAACGGCAACTACTGACAGCAACGGATATTTCTCAGCGGTTATAACTACAAACTTAAGATCAGGCAGATATACGCTCACCGTCAAGATCAACGACGGGACAACGACATATACCTACAGCAAAAGAATCAGGATCTAGTGATGAAATATGAAAAAGAATAATCCAACTATCGTACCATACTTATACGTTCTGGTATTATTTGTAATCGTCGCTATTGTAGCAGAGTTATTTTCGATTCTTTCAACCGGCACGTCTTTGACATTCATTGGCTACGACGAAAGCAGCAACTCCTTAATTGTCGGTAATTCAGGAGACGTGCCATTAGAAGACTTTGCAGTTTTTGTTGATAACAACCCGGCAGAAATAAGCCATGGCGTTATTGGACCCGGCGCCGAAGGCGAACTGTTATTGTCATCGCCGCTAGACGCAGGATACCATGACGTAAGGATCATATCTTCAGGTGGACAAGTTAGAATAAGGATAAATGTGCAGACTGTTTGGCAGATTGATTTGTCGACATCAGGTCTCATTGGCTAACCGCGGTGAAAGAATGACTCGAACTATTTCACTTTTTGTTTTAATACTTTCCTTAATTTTTTCCCTTGGATTTGGTTTTGCTCAAACAATTGACATAGATATTGGTTCACCATCAGCGTCAACACCGAGGGTGGGCAATATTTCCACCTCTGCAACATTGGATAGTGCAACTATAACATGGCTTACAGATAAACCAGCAGACAGCGAAGTAGAATACGGGACAACTATAGGCTACGGGTTTCTTAGTAATCTCGATCCAGCATTAATAAATAATCATAACATTGTAATTACAAACCTCCAACCTTCGACTCTTTATCACTTCAGAGTGCGGTCAGCTGACGAGTTCGGATTTTTCTACGAATCTTCAGATAATACATTCACTACCTCTTCTGTACAAATACCCGACACAGTAGCACCATATGTTTCTATAAATTTATTGGACAATTCAACTATTAACGGTTCTATAATAATTGATTTGTTCGCCAACGACAATGTCGCTATAAGCTATATTGAATTATACAAGGACGGAGCATTCTTTTTGAACGATACATCCGCTCCATATCAATACATGCTAAATACCTTGAATGACCCCAACGGACTTCATACATTGTCTGCAAGGGCGTTCGATACGTCAAATAATCAAGGTTTTTCATCCACTATTAACATTTTTATAAATAATTCAGCAAATTCATCTGCCCCCCCGACTGTCAGCGATGTATCTGTCACCCTCACCACAGACAGCGCAACTATAACATGGCTTACAGACCGTTCGGCGGACAGTCAGATCGAATATGGGCTGGATACCAATTATGGATTATTCACCCAGTTGGATTCTATATTAACAATTAGTCATACGGTTTTGGTACCTGGATTGCAGCAGTCAACTACCTATCATTACAGAATACGTTCGGCTGACGCATTTGGTTTGCAACCTTCAGTAGATCATGTATTTACAACTATAACTTCACTATCATCGACTTCTGGCGGCGGCTTGAGTAGCACTCCAGTACTTCCAGAAACGAAAAAGCCCGTTTCAACTTCGCCGGTTGATGCAATAAAGCTCACATATGATCTACAGCCAAATATACCCACCAGACTTGGCATACCTGAAAACTTTCCTATTAAAATACTGTCTATACAGGGTTCACAATCATCTTCAGCAATTATAGAAGTTAAAAAGATAAATTCTCCAAATATTCCAGAGCCGTCAGCAAAAGTTTACAGTTATGTTCGTATAGACTTGAATATACCTGTGACGAACCTCAGTGCCGAAATAGAGTTCGATGTTCCGGTAGAATGGGTAGAGTCTAATGGTTTTGTTCCTGATCAAATTAAATTACTACGCTATTCTGAAGTCTGGGAGAGACTTAACACCAACTATATTGGCAGTACTTCGACAAATTACCAATTCAGGGCGGTCACGCCAGGATTTTCTGTATTCGCTGTAGTTGGAGATACATATCAGACTACAAATCAAGAAGAGATTATAATACCACCTATCATTTCTGCAGAATCAAAATACTCTGTGCCATTTCAATATTTCATTATTTCAGCTGTTATGTTTATAATAGCAATACTGCTTTACCTCTATTACCGCAGAAAAAGAAAATCGAAGTATGAAAAAATTCTCAACCAGATACATGCTAATATGTCCTAATTTTTAAAATTCTATTTTACTCGTGTAATTTCTACGTAATTTGTTTTTCGCAATAGTTGTGCTTAAATTAATTAATTCCCGTTAATTAACATAAATGGTTGACAAGACTTATCTCGGCGTTGTCTTGGTTATTATTGCCGAGCGGGAATACTGCAGGTTTGACTTCATAAATTTCATGGAAAACCCGCAGAGGGAGCCCGACGCACACAGGAGGGTTATAGGGAACCTAGGTTCCCTATTTCATTTCTTTGGAAAATTATAATGCTACGAAGGCATGTCGAAAGGAAAAGAGTAAAGGAACCCTGATTTCTCATAAGAAGCTGAAAAAGAAATTAGGCGTCTAACTCTTTACTTAGCCCCATCTTCGGCATCACATT
>CAYJUT010000017.1:0-8066 GCA_964373415.1 uncultured archaeon
TATTTTCCGGATTTTCTGACGTATTCGAGGAAGTTTTTCATCCTGTCTTTGAACATGACGACGTTGTCCGCAACGACTATAGCGCTCTTGGCCATTCTAGGCTCTGCCGCTTTCAGGTATTTCAGGTAATCTTCTTTCACAGCATCTATAAAAACAAGATCAAACGGCCCTTCCAATGTCGGTATTATTTCAAGCGCATCGCCGCATATTAGCTCTACCTTGTCCGAAAGATCTGCCATCTCTATGTTAGCCCTGGCTGCTGCATGGTTTTTCTTGTTTATCTCTATCGATATTATTCTACCTTTTTTCATGCTCTTTGCCATCAGTATCGTCGAATAGCCCACGAGCGTGCCTATTTCTAGCACAAGTTGCGGCTGGTTTTCTTTTACTATCCTCTCCAAAACTATCCCTTTTTCAACGCCTATTATCGGTAGTGACGTCTGCTTAGCTACTTTTTCTATGCCGCTAAGGACCTTTTCTGCTTTGTTCATTTTCAAACACCATAGGTTTTGAAAAGAAATGCATTGATTTTTTTGTCGCATTTCATTTTATCACCTTCATCACATTATCTATATTTTTCTCGAACTCTCTTACCGTTCCGTCGTTCTTTATTTTGAATTCCGCGTAGGAGAAAGTTTTTTCGAAATTGAATATATCATTTTCCCTTTTTTCCTGCCTTTCAAATTCTGTAAAGTCTTTTGGGGCATTCTCACGCCAACGATTTTTGAGCCGCACGAACCTTTTTTTGGTGTCAGATTCAATCAATACAAGTTTGACACCATCACCGAATTCTTTTTTTGGTATCTCAAAATCTTCAGACCTTCTCATTGGCGTTAGTATTATTTTCTCGCTTCCATATTTTTTTATTCTGCTTACAGCTTCCTCTGCCAGAAACGTGTTGCCGTGCTTGATCCTCAGGTTCTGCAGGTTGTCTCTTGTAAGTTCAAGACCCTTACGTCTGCATATCTCCCTTAATATGTTGGCGTAATCTATTATTTTGTAGTCGTATTTCCTTGATATGTATTCTGCAGCCGTATCCTTACCAGAGCCCATCAGGCCCGCTATGCACAGTATTGGCATGGTTCTCCTTTTAATATTACGAATTTAAAACTAATCTGATGGCCATGACGCTGAAGGAGCTTCTTAATAAAAAACTCACTGAGCAAGAATTGGCACTGCTTCCGAGTTCTTTTGATCTTGTAGGCGGCAAGGAGAAAGCAGTCGCGATAATAGAAATACCAAAGGAGCTTGAATCAAAGGAAAAAATCATAGCCCTTGCCTTGATGAAGAAGCACAAGAACGTCAAGACTGTGCTGAAAAAGGCCTCGCCAATAAAGGGTGTTTACAGGACCCGTGCATATTCGTTGGTAGCGGGTAACAAAAACACGGAGGTCACTCATATTGAAAACGGATGCAAATTCCTTATCGACCCACAAGTTGCCTAT
This sequence comes from uncultured archaeon, assembly GCA_964373415.1. GTDB lineage: Archaea > Aenigmatarchaeota > Aenigmatarchaeia > GW2011-AR5 > GW2011-AR5 > GW2011-AR5. Next base: position 1,446 of record CAYJUT010000017.1, read on the forward strand.
TTCTCGCCCCGCGAATCCACGGAACGTATGCGCATAGTTGAAAAAGTGAAAGATGGCGAAACGGTAATGGTATTTTTTGCCGGCATCGGACCCTTCGCAATAGCTATAGAAAAGAAAGCCAAGCCGGGAAAGATAATTGCCGTAGAAATAAATCCGCTGGCCATTCAGTATTTCTGGAAAAACATAAGGCTTAACAAATGCAATCTTATAGAGGTGGTTCTCGGCGACGTTGCCGAAACGGTTGAAACTTACAAGGGAAAATGCGACCGTGTTATCATGCCGCTTCCTGAGAAGTCAATAGAATATATTAAAGAGGCAATAAATTGTCTAAAACCCGGCGGAGTATGCCATTTTTATTGCTTCTCAGAGTCTGGAGAGGAAAAAAAGGAGAAAATACAACAGGTTGCAAAACCCATGAAGAAAAAAATAAAGTTTTTGGGTGGGCAGAGGGTGCTGTCTTACGGACCAAAGATATGGAAATTAAGGATTGATTTCGAGCTGATAGAATGACAAAAATAAAATCACTGCACGCGCGTGAAGTTCTGGACAGCCGCGGACATCCAACTATAGAAGTTGAGATTAACGGTTCGCGTGCCATATCTCCATCGGGCGCGAGCAAAGGAAAATATGAGGCAGTGGAGTTAAGGGATGAGAACAAGCGATACAACGGACTTGGTGTTCATAGAGCTGTTGACAATGTAAATAAAATAATAGCGAAACATCTTGTGGGGAAAAATCTCGATCAGAAAAAACTTGACGAACTACTCTGCAACCTTGCTGGCAAAAATAAATGGAAATTAGGTGGAAACGCAACAACCGCCGTATCAATTGCAGCATGCAAGGCATTTGGAGACTTGAAAACCGTTGGTGATATGTCGAATTCTAAACCTTCCATACCTGTACCTTTCATGAACGTCATAAACGGTGGTGCTCATGCTGGGAACAATCTCAATATCCAGGAGTTCATGATAGTTCCAGTCAAGTTTCGTACATTTTCAGAATCCCTGCAGGCCGGCTGTGAGGTATATTACCGACTCAAGGAAGACATAGCGAAGAAATACGGGAAGAACGCAATAAACGTTGGTGACGAAGGCGGATTTGCGCCGCCATTGAGCAACACGAGAGACGCTTTGATGCTTTTATGGAGAGCTATAGACGAGACTGGCTACGCAGACAATGTAAAGATAGCAATAGATGCCGCGGCTTCCCAGTTTTTTAAGGGAAAATACAACATAGACGGTAAGGTGTTGGACGCACCCCAGTTTGCAGAGTATTACCTTGAACTCGCAAGATCGTTCCCGATAATTTCAATCGAGGACCCTTTCCATGAAGATGACTTTGAATCTTTCGCGCTACTGAAAAGCAAGGCAAAGAGATTTTTTGTCGTGGGCGATGATTTGACGGTTACCAACATTGAACGGATAAAGAAAGCCATTGAGAAAGACTCGTGCAATTCTCTGCTTGTTAAGGTGAATCAGATAGGAACCGTCACAGAGGCGATAGAGGCTGTGAAGCTTGCAAGAAAGGCTGAATGGAATATTATAGTTTCTCACAGGTCCGGCGACAGCGAGGACACTTTCGTATCAGACTTTGCTGTTGGTCTTGGGGCATTTGGCGCAAAGTTCGGCGCGCCTGCACGCGCAGAGCGCACTGCAAAATACAACCAGCTTCTGCGGCTGGAGGAAGAAACTAAGGCAAAGTATGTTGGAAAGGATTTCAAATTACCTTGAAGTCTATAACGACATGATACTTCCGCGGTGCATAGGACTTCACTTTTTTCTTTGTCATAATTTCATATTGGCGTCCAAATTTTTCACATATTAATTTTATCGTTTTTATTGGTGCCTTCCATAAATCAGATTCTTTGTAAACATTGTGAAAATGAATCATGCATCCTGACTTAGCCATCCAGATTGCAGCTGGCAGGAACTCTTCGGTGCCGGGAAAGTAGCCCATTATTATCCTGTCCGCTTTTTTATGCAGCGACCGTGCGGCCAGCTTGCAATCGCCTTGTATCGCTACCACGTTTGTTATTTTGTTAAGACCTATATTTTCCGTTAAAAAATTGTAAGCCGTTGGGTTTTTTTCTATTGAAATTATTTCCTTTGCTTTTGTGAATTTTGCTATTGGCAGCGAGAAATAACCTATACCGGCGAACATGTCTATTACAGTCTCGCCTTCTTTTATCTGGCCTATCAGTCTTTTCCGTTCGTAAAGATTGCCCTTGGAAAACATGACATTTGAAACATCAATCCTGTAGAGTATGTCATTTTCCTTGTGGGTTGTTATAGTTGTGTTGCCGGTTATAACAGAAACTGTTGGCTCTCGTAGCTCGCCATTTATTTCTTTGATCTCACATACAGTCTTTACGTATGGCAATAGCGTCATCAGCGCGGCCGCAATTTCCTTTTTCTTTTCCGCTGTTATTTTTGGGAATTTTATCAGCAGTATATTGCCTATTACCTGGTAGCCCGCCGGTATCAGCGATTCTTTTATCCCCGTGATCTTGGCAATTTTTTTCTTTAAGGACATGCTAAACTAATTAATTTTAGTTTTAAAAACCCTATAGTGAACGTGTAGTTATGCAATTACCTATCATACAGCCACAAACCGGCTCATGCGGCAGCGGATGCAATGGCATACCCGATGGATTTGTAGAAGTTCCTGCTCATCTAGATAGTGAAATAGACCGTAGATTAGATTTCATGAGGGAAAAAACTACAAAAATGGGTTACAGATTTGTTGGCAGGCATAGCGCGATAAAAGTCTGCAACTGGACAAAGGAAAGCATACGTGGAAAGAATGTTTGCTATAAGAACAAATTCTATGGTATTGAGAGCAATCAATGCGTTCAGATGACGCCCGCAATGTTTTTTTGTTCTTTTAATTGCAAGTGGTGCTGGAGAAATTTTAATTATATACTTCCGAGAGAAAAGGAAGATTGGGATGATCCTAAGCAGGTACTCGATGGATGTATAGACGCACAAGTAGAGATTTTGCAAGGATTCTATGGCAATCCGAAGGCTGACAGGGACAAGCTGGACAAAGCAATGGCACCACAGCATGTTGCTATCTCCCTTTCCGGCGAACCTACCTTTTATCCGCACATGCCTGAGTTCATCGATGAAATTATTGGCAGAAAAATGACGGCTTTTCTTGTCAGTAACGGTACAAGGCCTCAGATGATTGAACGCCTGCTAGAACACCAACCAACTAACCTCTACATATCGTTCTACGGCACGAATCCTGAAATGTATAGAAAAGGCGCTATACCCATGGAAAAAAACTTCTGGGAGAATGTGAACCAATCACTGAGAATGCTGGGCAAATTTGACTGCAGTACTGTTGTAAGACTGACATTAGCCAAAGGTCTCAACTTTTCCGATCCAAAGGGTTATGCGGAAATAATAGAAAAAAGCGGCACTAAATTTGTAGAATGCAAGGGATTCATGGCCGTTGGTGGATCAAGGCGCGTAATGAAGTACGAGGACATGCCGCTTCACTCCGAGATACAAGAGTTCGCAGCGCAGATCGAAAGAAACTCGTCCTACAGAATAATAAACGAGAAGGCCGACAGCCGTGTTGTGCTGTTATCAAGGGAAGGAAAAAACTTTATAGGTATTGATTAATCTTTCTTGACTTTCTTCCCTTTTTCCTGCGGAATAATTTTTATCCTGGATTTAGGGAATTTCTGTTCCAGTGATTTTTTATCATAAGCATAAAGGAACAACGCAAGTGCCGCTATCTCACTGTGCGGCTGATTGGTAACTGAAACATTGAAATCAGCCAGATGATAAACTTCTCCTGGCACTTTCTCGCTCCCGACTATAATCAGGACGTTTCTGCTTTTCTTTATGGACGTTATTTTTTTCTGCAATGGCATGCCGTAAGCAGTCAGGTGCACAATGGTAAATTTTCGTTTCTTGAAGTCTCCTATTATCTTTTTCCAGTTTGCATTATATCCAACTTCAAACTTGCCGCCGAACCGTTCCTTGACGGAGTTTATGCCGGAAACCATGTCATCGTCATGATCTCCGGAATATATTATGGAAGACGCGCCTAATGCCCTTGCCACGAGGCCGCAATGGGTTGATATGCGGTCATCCCGTCCGAGCCGGTGGCCAAGGCGGAGTACTACTAACATAAATAAGATTTGCCTAATTACTTTTAAATTGCTCTTACTGGGTTATATGATTTGTTGTAAAATAATAATAGTTGGCGAGGCTCATTTTGTTTTTCATTATTTTGTCTTGGAATAAGTCCCACATTTTCGGCAAAGACCATCATATACATCAGATGATACCGGCCTTTCGGATGCCCGTTCTCGTATGCGTCGCGCGCGAATGCCAAAGCCTCTAAAAATGTTGAGTTATAATAACCGTTTCCTGCCCTTTCACCGTCGTCCAGTCTATTTCGATATTCAAGCATGCGATCGAAAAAATAGCCCTCACCCAAATCAAATAAAGTTGGTTGCATCTTAAACAACTGTTACTTTTCTTTATAAGCCTTTTGAGTTGGAGTTCTATTAGAACTGTCTTTAATTCTTGTTCCTTTTCGCGAATCTTTCAATCCTGTCTAGCGCCTCATTAAGCAGCGGCTCCTGTGGCAGGTACACGATTCTAAAATGTTCAGGCATGTCGAAGCCGCTGCCATGCACTACAGCAACACCTTCTTCCTCCAGCAGCTTTGTAACGAACTCCTTGTCGTCCATTTTCATATGTATTTTCGGGAACGCATAGAACGTTGCGCTGGGCTTTGCCAAACTGAGGCCTTCTATCTCATTCATTCTTTTGTATACAATATCTCTTCGGTTTTTCAGTTTTTTTATTGCATCTGTAACATGTTTCCTGCTTCCCTGAAGGGCCGGTTTTACGGCATATTGTTGCGGAGTGACGCCGCACAGCCTCGCACGCGCCAGTTGGAAAAGCGCTTCTTTTGCGTCTTTCATATCCCCCACGTCTTTTATCGCGATCCATCCAACGCGCCAGCCGGGTGCTAAGAAATTCTTCGCCAGGCCGTTGAAAGTGACAACAGGAACTTCCTTCGACATCGCAGCAATATGGTACATCTTACCCTCGAAAATAAGCTCGTCATATATTTCATCGGCAAATATGAGCAGGTTGTGCTGTCCTGCGAGATTGATCAGGTCCTTTAGTGTCTGTTTGTCGTACACGCCACCTGTCGGGTTATTCGGATTTATCACCACTATGGCCTTTGTTTTATCAGTAATATTTTTTTCTATGTCTTTCAGGTCAAGATTCCAGCCTGATTCTTCATTGAGAGTATAGAATCTCTGACCGACTTCGTACAGATTTAGGTAAGCGCTGTAAACGGGATATGACGGACGCGGTATCATCACATTATCGTCGCGGTTGAAGAAGGCGGCTATGCACATTCCGATAGCTTCTGAGACGCCCATTGTTATCAGTATGTCGCTGTTGAGTACATTCACGCCTATGCGTCTGTAGTAATCGGCTATGGCGTCTATGGCCTCGTCCTCGCCTTTCGAATCGGCGTAGAAATTCTTGTTCTGCTTCATTGCTTTTGTTACAGCTGCGACAAGGTGCGGCGGGGTTTTGAAATCAAATCTTGCCGGGTCGCCTATATTCAGGTTTATAACTTTCTTCTTTTTCGCAACCTGTTTCGCAAGCACGGCTATGTCGCGTATTGCATATTTTACATTTTTTGTCCTGTCAGCCGGTTGCATGCAATAGGATTAGGTATGAAATGATTTAAGTTTGGATTAGGGCTATACAACCGTTGGAACAGGCAGATTTTGCGTGAAACCAGCGTTTTCGAATATGGATACAAGCCCTCGGTAGAAATCGTCTTTCTTCATGTACTTATTGATATCATGCTCGTTTAATTCCACATGACCCTCTAGATAAGAACACAGTGTATCAAAAGTTTCTTTACTGACGTGTCGCATACCGTCTTCTGTGAGTTCGCGTTCGTATACTTCTCTGAATTTCGGCAGATTTGGGAACCGTTCATGGTCACCACTCACCTTTTCTTGCCTTTTCTTTATTGTAGTCTTATTTGTTACGGGTCCATATCCGAAGTCTGGGATATAAATGCCTGGTGACTGTATGTAAATTAGTGCCTTGTCGCCTTTAGGAACCACACCAAGTTGTCGTACAAAGTAATTTCTAGGATCTATTTTAAGCGGTCTTATATCTGATTCTGACGACTGTCCATTAGATAAAGATCTTCTGGGGTACACTGCTTTCAATCTTTCAGGTAGTGCGTAACTGCCGTTCTCATCATAGCTTATAGGTCTTATGTCAAGAACCTGTTCAACATTCACACACCCAGAACTTGGATCTATTTCGTATGATATCATCAGGCCGATCAATTAAACCCTCCAATAATTGGTCACGAAAGCTTAAATTAATAGCCCCGCCAGGATTCGAACCTGGATCCGAAGCTCTCTTCAAGCCTTTTCTTTTTTCAAAAGAAAATCCTTGATGGAAAAGAAAATATTACATCTTCTTTCCGCAAGCGCTTTCTTTTTAAGAAAGGGCTTACCAAAGGCTTCTATGCTGAGCCGCTATGCACACCTTAACCTTCTTTAGGAAAAGCTTAACCAAGAAACTATATTCTTTTGGTACCCTTTTGGTA
>CAYJUT010000017.1:8166-10934 GCA_964373415.1 uncultured archaeon
CTTTTGGTACCCTTTTGGTATTCTTTTGGTACAGCTTTTCTTTCTAAGAAAAGGTGTATTACACCACGGGGCTTTATTGTTAAATTTTATTCAAGGCTTAAATACGATATTCATGATAGCATAAAGATGAGGAAGAAAATAGACTGGTCGGCTATTGACACGGTTCTTTTGGACATGGATGGCACACTGATTGATCGACACCATGAGGATATGTTTTGGCATGGAATACTGCCCAAGGCTTATGCAAGGAAAAATAAAATGACGTTAAAACAGGCAGAAGATTTTCTTTTCAAACTCTATGCTAGCAAAGGTCCGAAAAGTCTGGAATGGGGGAGTGCTGCATTATGGGAAAAGGATTTGAAGATAGGTTTTCGGTCGTTGAGGAGAAAAATAGTGCCCTACATAAAACTCCACCCGCATACACTGGAGTTTCTCAAGTTTTTGAAAAGAAATAAAAAGACGGTTTATTTAGTAACCGCTGCCGACCCTTCGGATGTCGATATAGAGGTTGCTCATACAAAAATCGGCAAGTATATTGATGAAATCTTCACGACATTTGATTTTGGAGCTACCAAACACTATCCGATATTCTGGAAACGGTTTCAGAAGAAGATAAAATTTGATTCGAAGAGAACTATGCTGGCCGAGGACAATGAGAATATAGCCAGAGTCGCCAGTAAATTTGGCATACGATATGTGATTTTCAAGAGCAAGGCCAGTTCCAAAAAACCTCCGAAAATACCCAAAGGCCTGTTTTGTGTGCATCATTTTGATGAATTGATAAGATAATTCTTGCAGCATTCCGATACGTTATGCGGGACACTGGTCTTATAAAGTTCCATGTCGAATTGTTATTGTGGTAACCATGCCAGGGGAACGACCCACAGTTGAGAAGCAAAATAGTGAAAGAGGGCAAGAAAGATATAGCTGGGGAGCTGTTTCTGAAGGGATTTTCTATACGGACAATTGCAATGGAAATTGATGTTCCAAAAAGTTCTGTTCACAGATTTCTAAAGAATTTAAATGTAAATAAAAACATAGAAAAGAAAAGATAGTTATGAAGATTCTCCTGACTCATTGCGATTACATCGAATACGAGGCGAAGAAGAAAGCCATTGAGGCGGCGGAGCCGATAGAGAAGGACAAGGAGCGTGTTGAGGACTGTCTTGTAGCATTCTGTTCCGCGGAAGAAGGCGATGACGAGGACATAGTCGGTAAAGTTGTTGAAGAGATAGACAAAGTCGCCAAGCAGGTCAATACAAAGACAGTTGTAGTCTACCCGTTTGTTCACCTTACTTCTACGCCTGCAAAGCCGGCTGTGGCACTGGATATAGTCAAAAAAATAGACGCATCTTTACAAAGCAACTACGAAACACATCGCGCGCCTTTTGGATGGTACAAGTCTCTTAATATTAAAACAAAGGGCCATCCTCTCTCGGAATTGAGCAGGGAGATACGCCTGGACGCTAAGGGCAAGCCTGAAATGGTAACGAAGAAAGCAAACAAGCCCCAAACTAAAGGGAAAATAATACTTGACCGCAGAAACTTGCCACCAAACGATCATAGAATACTTGGCGAAGAACTTGGCATATTTCATCTATCCGAGGAGATCGGTGCGGGCCTTCCTTTGTGGATGCCTTATGGCGAGACTCTCAGAAATACTCTCATAAATTTCATGAGGGAGATGGAAGAAAAATATGGATACAAGTATGTAAGCACGCCTCATATAACTAGAGGCGCTCTGTATGAGAAGACAGGTCATCTTCCTTATTACAAAGATTCAATGTACCCGCCAATCGAGCTTGAAGGCGAGGATTATTATCTGAGGCCCATGAATTGTCCGCATCATCATATGATTTACAATAAATTAGTTGAGAGCTATCGTGACCTCCCTCTTAGGTTATCAGAACCAGGCATGGACTATAGAAATGAGTTATCGGGAGTAACTTATGGCCTTATTCGTGTAAGATGCTTCACGCAGAACGATTCTCACATATACGTTACGCCTGAACAGTTAAAGACGGAATTCATTAGTGTCCTTCAATTATTCAAGGAAGTCTACGACATCATGGGAATAAAGGATTACTGGTATCGACTTTCATTGCCCGATTTCAAGGAAAATCCTGACAAATACACTGGAGATCCTAAAGAATGGGCTCATGCATGCGAGGAAATAAGGCAAGCCATGAAAGATTTTGGGGCAAAATTTGTCGAAGAAACTGGTGAAGCCGCATTCTACGGGCCGAAAATAGACGTACAGATAAAGAACACATTAGGCAAGGAAGAGTCCATAGCGACTTCTCAGATAGATATAGTTATTCCTAAACGTCTTGACATGCACTACATAGATGCGAATGGCGAGAAGAAAACTCCGATAATAATACACCGTGCCATATTGGGTAGTTTTGAACGAGCCATTGCCTACCTTCTTGAGCAGACAGAAGGAAAACTGCCCGTTTGGCTTGCTCCAGTGCAGGTAAAGGTTCTTTCGTTAACCGATAGAAACCTAGACGGCGTGAAAAATATTTACAAGATGCTTCTAGAGAATGGCATACGCGCCGAAGCCGACGTTGCTCCACATACGATTGATTATAAAATAAGATCTGGCGAACTTCAGCGAACGCCATACATGATTGTTATCGGCGACAAGGAAGAGCAGAACAATACTTTGGCCGTCCGGCCGCGCGGAGAGAAACCTCAGTTTGGCGTTAAAGTTGAAGATTTTCTTGCAAAGATACGCAAAGAAATTGACAGCAAATCGCGATGAG